>CALCCX010000612.1 GCA_937900165.1 uncultured Acidimicrobiia bacterium
AATGATGCGGCGACCACCGAGATCTACACTCTTTCCCTACACGACGCTCTTCCGATCTTGTCGAAGCGATCCGGCGGCGAAGATCCGAGATCACGTCCTCGTCGACATTCAACGTGAAGGGATGGGTGTCGTTCACTGGCATAGTCGTGAACTCCCTATTCGATCGCGCTCTTGGCCAGAACAGCCGAACCATGCGGTAGACATACGTCAGGCATACATGTATGCTTGACGTATGCCTGACACTATCCGAGAGAAACCGAAACGCAAGGCAATGTTTCTGAGCCCCGAAGCACTTCGGCATTTGAAGTCAACCTCATCTCGCAGACGGACCGAACGCGAGGCAATGGAAGACGCCCTGGAACTCCTCGCGGCACACGACGCCCAAATGGATTCCATGCAGGACTTTGTCGACTGGGCGACCACCGAATGGGGCGAGCCGACCAGCGAAGAGAAGCAACGAGCTGACGAAATCTGGTCGAACCGTTGATCCTGGACGCTGGGGTCTTCATCGGCCTCGACAACCCGTCACGCCGGCGGGTCATCCTTGCGCTCATGCGGAGAATGCAAGCCGAGGGTGTCACGCCAACAACCAACGAAGCGGTCCTCGCTCAGGCCTGGCGAGACCCGTCCAAGCAGGTGCCAATGGCGAAGCTGGTCAAGGCGACAACGGTGTACCCCTTTGGTGACCCAAGAGCCATCGGTCGGCGCTGCGCCATCGCCGAAACCAGCGACGTAGTCGACGCGAGCCTCGCAGTGCTCGCCGATCAGCGGGGCCTGTCAATCCTCACCACCGACCCAGACGACATGGCCAGACTCGGCGTCGCCTTCCAAGAGATCTGAGGGCGGTCAATGGGCGGAACAGGCGCATCTGGCTCGTGGGCTCATTCCGAGATCTACGTCGCATCCCGTGCGCAACGGACCGCTCGCCCCAGATCGGCGACTGCTCGCATTGACTCTTCGCCGATGGGACGTTCTGTCTGCTAGACTGGTCACTATGTCCATTCAGGATACGGTAATTCGGGCCGCCGGTCTGACGAAAAGCTTCGGTGATGTTCTAGCTGCGGATGGTGTGACGTTCTCGGTTGGGCGTGGCGAGGTCCTCGGGCTGCTCGGACCCAATGGAGCAGGCAAGACCACCGTGGTCAAGATGCTGACGACTCTGATCCCGATCGACGACGGCACCGCGACCGTGGCCGGGTTCGACGTGACGTCCGAACCGGAGTCGGTGCGGCGGGTGATAGGTCTCGCCGGGCAGGCCGCCGCGGTCGACGAGAAGCTGACAGCTCGAGAGAACCTCGAGCTGTTCTCTCGTCTGCACAAGCTCCCGCGCCAACGCCGCCGCTCCAGGATCGATGAACTGCTGGGGCGCTTCGACATGGCCTCGTTTGCCGATCGGCCCGCCTCGACCTACTCGGGTGGGCAGCGGCGTCGGCTCGACATCGTCGCGGCTCTCGTAGCGGATCCACTGGCGCTGTTTCTGGATGAACCAACGACCGGCCTCGACCCGCGTAGCCGCGCCGAGGTCTGGGACTCGATCCGAGCCCTTGCCGCTACCGGAACCGCCATCTTGTTGACCACCCAGTACCTCGACGAAGCAGACCAACTCGCCGACCAGATCTTGGTCATCGATCGAGGTCAAACCGTGGCCGGAGGCACTCCCGACCGCCTCAAAGCCGATGTGGGCCGCGACGTTCTCGAGGTCCACGTCTCCACCGATGCCGACCTGGCCAGAGCCCGCGAGCTCGTCGCCGCGCTACCGGGAGCCTCTGTGGACCTGAATCGTCGCCAACTCGACGTACCGATCAGCAGCGGCGCCGCTCAGTCCCTCGACCTGCTGCGCCGACTCCAAGACACCGGGGTGACAATCGACGACTTTCAGCTCCGCCGACCAACCCTGGATGACGTGTTCCTCGCCCTGACCGGCTCCTCCACGACCCCCGTCGAGGAGATCCAACAATGACCAACGCGGCGCAACAACACGTCCCACCAGCCGCGCCCAGCTTCGGCGACCGTTCCCGCTGGGCCTTCCAAGACACAGCAACCATGTTGTGGCGCGACATGATTCGCACTGCCCGCCAACCCGAAATGCTGGTGTTCGCCGTGGTCATGGGCGTGTTCTTCCTGGTGCTGTTCAACTATGTCTTCGGCGGCGCCATCGGGGCCGGCGCCGGGGTGGACTATCTCCAGTTCCTTGTTCCCGGGGTTTTTGTCATCACCGCCCTCCAAGGTGCGCAGCAGACGAGTATGGGATTCGCCGCCGACCTCGCCGAAGGCGTCACCGACCGTTTCCGGTCGCTGCCCATGAGTCAGGTCGCGGTCATCGCGGGCCGCACCATCGCCGACGCCGCCCGCAATCTCATTGGCCTGATCCTTGTAGCGCTGCTTGCCCTCGTCATGGGCTACCGGTTCGACTCGGCCTTTGGCGCGGTCGCCGCCATCGTGCTCACCACCGTGATCGGTTTCAGCTTCTCGTGGCTCGGTGCCGCCATCGCCGCCAAGGTCCGCCAACCCGACATGGTCGGCATGCTCTCGATGTTCTGGCTCTTTCCGCTCATGTTGGCCAGCACCGCCTTCACCCCCGCTGAGTCCATGCCCGGCTGGCTTCAGCCCTTCGCCACCTACCAGCCCATCTCCGTAGCCGCCGACGCGGTCCGGGGCCTCAGCGAAGGCTCGCCAGACAGGACCGATCTCACACTGGCCTTGTTTTGGACGATCGGCCTACTCGCGGTGTTCGTGCCGCTCTCGGTCCGCCTCTACCGGAACGTCGACTAATCATGGCCAGCGCCCAAGACCGCATCATCGAAGCCGCTCTCAACCTCATCGCCCACCAAGGTCTCAGCGCGGTCACAATGGTTGAGGTTGCCCGCACCGCCGGGGTCGCACGAGCCACGCTCTACAACCACTACCCCGACGTGCCCAGCATCCTCGCCGACGCCACCACCCGCCACAACGACCAAGCCATCTCCGGACTCCGCCAGACCCTCGCCATCACCGGTTCTCCCACCGAAATCATCGAACAGCTCGTCCGCTACATCGCCGCCATTTCCAGCCACGGCCACACCCTCGAAACCCACCACGGACTCCCACCCGTCCTCCGCCACCAACTCGGCGCTTTCGACGACGAGCTCGAGACCCAGATCAAACGCGCCCTCGACACCGGAACATCAACAGGCGAGTTCCGCTCCAACCTCAACCTCGAAACCGCCACCAAGCTCATCAGACACATGCTCAACGCCGTGTCCGAGCTCATCGCCACTTCCCCCGATGACGCACCCCGCATCGTCGAAGACACGACGCAAACAATCCTCGCAGCCATCACCGACCGGCCAAGCGCATAGCCAAAACCTCTTCGACAACGCTCCATACCGCTAGATGCCGCTCCAGGGTGCTAGATGCCATTAGCAAACCACTAGCACGGCGACACCCCTCGGCTCGGGGCTATGTGGAGATCTTCGGGCCGTACTTACGCTGCGCCGCTTGCTTGGAAACGCCCAACATCGTCCCGATCTCGGACCAGCTGCGGTGCGCGTGGCGCGCTGTCCGCACGGCGTCTGTCAACTGCTCGTCTACGCCGTCACGCGTCTCGGCCAACTCTGCGATCGCTCTCAGCATCTCGGTGTCTGCTTCTTTCAACTCAGAAGAGTCAATGCGGTCGGCCCAGGCTTCGAGGGCCTCGGCGCGCTGAACACGTGTGTTCGTCACTTGTTCCGCCATCCCTTCAGGAACTTGGGACGAGCGGTCATCGCGTGGATGATCGCCGTTCCCTCTTCGTCGGTCACTACCCCAACCTCGAGCGGCTCTGCCGACGTCGACGGCCCAATGAACATGGTTACAGCCGGGTCGTCGGTGCCGAATGCCCGCCAGTGATGTCGTAGTGCGTGAATCATGTCTACGTCCGAGACACCGTGTTTGCGAGCACTTGACTCGATGTCCACCCCTACATCGTACAGGCAAGCGAACCTAGCCTCAACACATGTTGACGGAGGCTTGGGAGGGTCTGCCGCGTGGTCCCAACGACCGTTTCCACTCCCTCGTGATGAAGGGTCATCGTGCCTGTCCGATGGCCGACTTGGTGGTCCTGAGTCAGGACATGTGGTGGATCGGCCCGGACGAACCGCGTGTCGCCCTATTCAGAGGGTTTTGGCCAGTTGGGTGAACGGTTCCACACCGGCGTCGGTTTCGGGGGCGAGCTCTCGGGTGGGCCGTCACGGATCTGATGACATCCTGATGACAAGCGACGCAAAACGAAGAAAACTCCCGCATGAAAGCAGGGATTTTCGAGTGTCGGAGAGGCGAATGTAACCCAAAGTACACGCGCCCCATGGAGCGTGGACCTCGTTGCGCGCTAGGTGTTTCGCCTGTTCAGGGCCCATATTGCCGGATCTGCCACCGTATGGCTACATGCTCGGTGACGCTGGCCCCGACCCAAGCAAGGCGGCAATCGGACAGCGACTCCACCTATTCGTGCCCGACCCGGCGGGTGTCGAGAGTCTTGCGCCGATCGCCGGTGGGATCTTCCTCAAACCAGAACTCGAATGAGTCGATCAAGGCACGCTCCACCTCGCTCGCGGTCCCCCGCTTCTCTTTCGCGTTCTGAATCGCCGCAAAAGCGCGACGTTCGGAACCCGGCGACATCGGGCCGTTCAGATAGGGGCTGAGCGCCCACGCTTCACCCCAGTAACATGCGGCGCAGTCCGGATCGGCCGCCTGCGCGGCCTTGAAGGACTCCTCGGCGGCGCCTGTCCAAAAGGCATACATGAGAAGCAGCCCCTGGTCAAAATACTCCTGCGCCTCGTCCGAGAACGTGACGATCGGCCGACTGTGCGGGCCGAGGTCGTCAAACAGGGCGATCTGCGCCGGGGGGTCGGTCGTGGCATTAGCCGGAGACGGTGCCGTCTCCACGGAAACGGACCGACCGCCACAGGCGGTCAAGAATCCCACGGCCAGAATGGCCCGGGGTCTGGTTGAGTCGAGTCATGTCGCCCCTTTGGGTAACAAAGTTCCGGGCGACTACATTCCGATGGCCCGCCGCGCGGGTCAACCGTTGCTGCGCTCAGGCGCTCTCGTAGGCGATCCGGATCCAGCCGACCAACTCCGCATCGACCTCCTCGGCCGACCCGAGCCGTACTCGGTGCGTGACCATCCCCTTCCCCTCGAGCAGCCGTGCGGTGACGTCGTGGCCCTCCATGTTGAAACCCACTTCCACCGCTGAAACTGTCGCGGGCCCGACCGTGGCGAACTGTTTGCTCCGCCGCAGGCTGACGTACGCCTTCTTGGGGGAAACCTCGACGTCGCTGCCGAGCTCCTCTACCTCCGCCATGATGGCGTCGTAGATCGGACGCAGGTGCTCCTTCTTGCCGGTGTACTGCGCGGCGACGAGATCGATGGGCGCCTCCCCCCGGGCTCGGAAGTCGTGGACGATCAGGCCAGCGAACCCGTGGGTGACGCCGTGCTCGGTCTTCAGGTGGGAGACGAGCTCGCCGTGTTTGCCGAGCCCGGTCGTCTCGAGCACCGGAAACCAGTCGGCGACCGCTCGTCCGGTCTTCTCAAACACGTTCTCGCGCATCTTCGCGACCATCTCTTCGGGCGACGCCATTAGTCCTCCTGGTTGGTGAGGCCGGCCTCGCGGTGCCGCCACTTCTCGAGCAGTGCGACAGCGTTCGGCGTCATGGTTGATTTCGGCATGACCCACATCATCCGGTTCATCATCGAATACATCACACGCGTCTTGAGCGGGATCTGCCCGGTCTCGACCTCGTTCTTGAGAAGACCGAGGATTTCTCGCCAGCCTCCGGCGGATTTCTCGGGCGCCTTGTGCTCGTCGGTCCAGCCGGTGTGGGTCACTGTCACTCGGCAGCCGTTGTCGGTGGCCTCGAGGTTCCATGTGACGAGCGTCGGGGGTTCGTCTTTGGATGTGAAGATGTAGGTGTGTTGAAACATGGTCGGCGGGTCGATGTCGATCACCCGCCCGATCACGAAGATCCTTTTGCCGTCCGGACTGACGTATTTGACCGGGCTTCCCGGCTTCAGGTCCGATTCGAGGACGGTGTTATAGAGCGGACGCTGGACCGCGCCCGTTTTTGTGATCTCGCTCCACACACGATCCACCGACGCCCCGATGTCGATCGAGACTACGTGTTCGATGCCTGGGTCTTCTGACATTCCGGATCCTCCCGTTCTTCTTTCGACTCCATCTCGGTCTTCAAATCGACGAGCGACTCCGCCCACGGTTTCCGCATACGGTCGATCCACCTGTCCGCGATCCGCTGGATGGGGACCGGGTTGAAGTGGTTGATCGTCGCTCGGCCACGTTTGTGCCTGATCACGAGGTCGCCCTCTTCCAGCACGCCGAGGTGCTGCATCACGGCGAACCGCGAGAGCCGCCCGAACCGGTCTGCCAGCTCTCCGGTGGGAAGCGGCCGCCGCTTCAAGACGTCAAGGATTTCGCGGCGCACCGGGTTCGCCAGGCCGCGCCACACCAGATCCAGATCGTCTCCCGAGGAGTGTGGTTCGTACATATGTGATATTATTATCACATATGTCCCGCGAGTCAACCACCCATGTGCAGGTGACGACTCGGAACGAGGGAACGGCGCGGAGTGGCGCGCCGCGTGCGAGTGGCGCGCCGGAGTCAGATGGTCGGACCCGCCCCACACACCTCAGGAGGACAGTCGGCCTCGTACTTCTTGAAGTTTTCGGCATAGAGACGCGCGAGCGCCCGCGCCTTCTCATCGTATCGCGCGCCGTCGGCCCACGTGTCGCGGGGCCGGAGGATCTCGCTCGGCACGCCGGGTACCTCCGTCACGACGTGCACCCCGAACACCGGATCGGGCTCGGTTGGCGCATCCGCGAGCAGGCCTTTGTGGATCGCGTCCACGATCGCGCGGGTGTCCGGTAGGTTGATCCGGGATCCGACACCAAACGGCCCGCCACTCCGGAGGGCCGTCTCGTGCCCTAACTCCACAAGCCGAAACCCTATGGCTGGCTATCCAAACATCGTGAGTCTCCCCAGGCATGATCGACACGCACCTGGACGGGACAACCTCGACAAAACGAGCCATATAGCGTATACTCAGAGGTATGCCGAAATCCACTACCATCAAGGTATCTGTCTCAACTCGAGACGCTCTACGACAGCTAGCTGACCGTGACGGCCTCACTCTTGATGCCCAACTGGATCGTCTCGTGCGCCGTGAGCGACGCAGAACCATAGGAGCACAATTGGCCAGCTCACCACCCGACACCGATGATCAGATGGTACTCGATGCCTCCTCCACTGATGTCGCTGACGCGAGCAGGTGATATCGTCCGCGTTGACTTTGGCACCCCAGCACGGGGCGAGCCGGGGTTCATAAGACCGGCCATCGTTATCACCAGCGACGACGTGCTCGAGTTCCAACAACATGCCGTGTTGGTTGTGCCATGCACGATGACAGAACGCGGCTGGCTGACAGAAGTCAGCATTGACGGGTTCGGGGTTGCCCAAGCCCACCTACCGTCAACTATCAGCATCGATCGAATAGTTGAGTCGACAGGAACCAACGTTGGGGCGGTAGCTCTCCAACAAATCCGAGAACTGATCGCAGACCTCATCGGGATTTGAGGTAACGCCGAACGGGCATCAGGTGCCGGTGAGTCGCCAATGCTCTGCCCTCCGCTGACTCGGGCTTTTCTGGTGTCGGAGGGGCGAGTTTAACCCTAAGTACACGCGCCCCCTGGGCCGCTGAATTGGCCTCCGTGTGAGTGTTTCACCTGTTCAGAAGGTCCGCTGAACAAATTAGCGGCGTGAACCATTTCCCCTCTGGTATTCCCGAACATTGCCGATGCCGAGTTGTCGTCGGCGGCACAACCTCGAGATTCTGTGCTCGCGATATATGCGGGCTCAACGGGTTGCGTGCGCGTGACAGCCTCGATGGAGTTTGCCACACGTTTGCGGTTGATCGGGCTCGGCCGCTGGCTCTATCGGCGGGTGGCGACGGGCGTCTGGCAGCTGACGAAGACGTAGTCGTTTGTCCCAACCGGCGGCTGAGGCCGCTGGAGACGTGCTTCAGTCAAAGTCGGCTACTTCAGCTGCGAAATACGGCCAGCGTCATAGGCTCCGCTCGCTTGCGAAACTCGATGCTCGACGGTCCTGCAGAACACAGAACTCGTTGCCCTCAGGATCGGCCAAAACGACCCACGAAACGTCGCCTTGCCCAACGTCAACACGAGAAGCTCCTAGCGCGATGAGTCGCTCGACCTCGGCAGCCTGATCGTCAGGACGGAGATCGATATGGAGCCGATTCTTAGTCTCCTTTGCGTCGTGGACGGCCAAGAACAAGATCCCCGGAAACCGATCTGGTTGAGGCTGGATCTCAAAGACGGGCGAGGCGTCGTCGACGACAACCCACCCGAGCGCGTCGCACCACCACCGACCCAGCGCGGCAGGGTCACGCGCAGCGATCACGACTTGCTCCCACTCAAGGCCCATTGCATTACGCTAGCGCGGGCTCGAATGGTTCTTGGGCAAAAGGTAACTTCATGCACTTCGCAGCACGGAGAGACTGGCTCACTTGCAGGACCTCCACTCGAACCGCAACTAGAAATCGATGTACCGTGCCCGGAACTGCTGAGCTGACATGCCTTCAAGATCGGCACGCATATGACTCAACATGTAGTCTGCTGCGCCGTGGTCCTGCACCCGCTTGCCGGTCTGCTTCTGCCGAAACGACTCGGCTGCGCCAGCCCGGATTCTGAGCATCTACATCCCAGGCGGGTTCGAGGCCGAGTTGGGGCCAATCGTTGACTGGTCCGCGAACAACCCGTGAACCCGCACTAGTCAGCGCCGCGCATTCAAGGCGGTCATGAAACGCTGACCTCCGTATTCGAAATTCGAACACTTGTTCGCGTGTCGGAGGGGGACTTGAACTCCCACAGGTACCACCGTCGGTGGGTTCGATTCGGTTCAAATACTGATGGTGGGACCCGCCCTTTCGTGAGACTTGCGGCTCGTACCTATCGAACCCGCAGGGTCCGTCCGCACGGGGGAAGAGATCTTGGTCTTAGAAGAGGCCGACTATGTTGCCCGATTCGTCCAGGTCGACGCCCATGAAGGCGGGTTTGGCACCAAGGCCTGGCATGGTGCGCATGGTGCCGAGCAGCGGGTAGATGAACCCGGCACCGACCGAGGCTCGCACCTCCCTGACCGGGACGGTGAACCCGGTGGGGGCGCCCTTCAGGGCAGGGTCGTGGGAAAGGCTGAGGTGGGTCTTGGCCATGCAGATCGGTAGGTAGCCGAAACCCTTGGCCTCGAAGTCGGCGATCTGAGCGCTGGCCTCGGCCGAGTATTCAACGGCACCCGCTCCATAGATCTCGGTGCAGATGGTCTCGATCTTCTCTTTGATGGACCGTTCCAGCGGATAGAGGAACTTGAAATCGGCCGGCTCGTTGCTTGCCGTCTCAACCGCTTCGGCGAGTTCGCGGGCTCCTTCCCCGCCTCTTGCCCAATGATCGGAGGGGACCGCTGCACTGGCTCCCGCCTCGATGGCAGCCTCAGTGATGCGTTGAATTTCTCGTTTGGTATCGGTGTGAAAGGAATTGACTGCCACAACAACCGGAATTCCGTAACGTTTGGCATTGGCGATGTGGGCCCGCAGATTGGTGAGTCCCGCCGTGAGCAGCGAGAGATTTTCCTCGGTGTAGGCAGAATCGAGCGGCCGACCGGCGACCACCTTCGGCCCTCCCCCGTGGGTCTTGAGCGCCCGCACGGTCGCCACCAAGACGACACAGTCCGGCTTGAGACCAGACACCCGGCACTTGATGTCGAAGAACTTCTCCATACCCATGTCTGCACCGAACCCGGACTCGGTCACGACGTAGTCGCCGAGGTGCAGCCCGAGGCGGTCGACAAGGATCGAAGAGTTGCCGTGGGCGATATTGGCAAAAGGTCCGGCATGAACCAAGGCCGCCTGCCCTTCGAGGGTCTGCATCAGCGTAGGGTGCAAGGTGTCCTTGAGAAGGACTGCCACCGCTCCCGCCACCGACAGGTCCTCCAGGGTGATCGGATCGCCATTCTTCGCGTTGCCGATCACCACCCGCCCACACCGTTCTCGCAGATTGCGCAGCGCTGACGCGTAGTCGGACCCGTCGGCCAACGCGAGGATGGCCATCAGCTCAGATGCCACGGTGATGTCGTAGCCGGTTTCCCGGGCTCGGCCGTCCAGGCGGCCGCCAAGGCCGACGATGACGTTGCGCAGGGCCCGGTCGTTGACGTCGACCACCCGCCGCCACGACATTTGAAAAACGTCGATATCCAGCCGATCGAGGCCCAACTCTCCGAGCTGAGCGTCTGTCATTCGCCGCTCGTGATACCACCTTGCATCGATGGCCGCCGCCACCAGGTTGTGAGCCGCGGAGATGGCATGCATGTCGCCGGTGAGGTGCAGGTTGAAGTCCTCCATCGGCACCACCTGGGAGTAGCCGCCCCCGGCCGCCCCACCCTTGATCCCGAAGGTAGGCCCCATCGACGGCTGGCGAATACACGCTATGGCGTTGTGGCCGAGAGCACCAAGCCCCTGCACCAGCCCGATGGTCGTAGTGGTTTTGCCCTCCCCGAGCGGGGTGGGGGTCACCGCTGTGACATCGACGTATTTGCCCAACGGATTTCCAGCGATCCGTTTCAAGGCATCGAGGTGCACCTTGGCCTTCGTGGTGCCATAAGGGATGAGCTCGTCATCGATCAAGCCGATTCGCGCGGCGATATCGGCGATGGGCTCAATCGTCGCTGCCTGGGCAATGTCCAGGTCCGAAGGAACGCTGCTCGACGCTTTCATCTTGGCTTGCCTCCATACACTCGCCACTCCGGTGACGACCTGTCGCGCCACAAGACGGGACCGTACACGGCCGCGACTCGAGCTTGTTCGAAGTTCTTCCCCTTAGTGTGGCGCGGTCGAGCGCCGATTCAGGCGATAGTGTCTCCCAACATGCCGTTCGTCACGCATCTCGAGTCTGCGATCAACGGAACGAGCCTCCCGCATGACCAACTCCAAACGACGCACGAAGGACGTCCGCTGTGGGTCCGCTACGACCTCGAAGCGGTGGCTGGCGCGGTGACCAGGGAGGATCTTGCTACCCGCGCCCCGACTATGTGGCGTTACCGCGAGCTGCTCCCCGTGGAACACGAGAAGAACGTGGTCTCGCTCGGGGAGGGCATGACCCCGTTGCTCCATTGCGAACGACTCGGCGCTTCCCTCGGACTCACCAACCTTTGGGTGAAGGACGAATCCCAACTCCCCACCGGGTCGTTCAAGAGCCGAGGGCTGGCGGTGGCGGTGAGCAGGGCGAAGGAGCTCGGCGCCAAACGTCTCGCCATTCCAACCGCCGGCAACGCCGGCGGGGCCCTAGCCGCATATGCCGCTCGGGCCGGCATGGAAGCGTGGATCTTCATGCCGGCAGACACTCCGATCGTCAACCAGGCAGAGGCTGCCAACTACGGGGCCAACGCGTTCTTGGTCGATGGACTGATCACCGACTGCGGAATGGTGGTTCGGGAGGGAACGCGCCAGATGGGCTGGTTCGATGTTTCGACCCTCAAAGAGCCGTATCGCATCGAGGGCAAGAAGACCATGGGGTTCGAACTCGCCGAGCAGCTCGGGTGGGACCTTCCAGACGTCATCCTGTATCCGACCGGGGGTGGCACAGGGCTCATCGGCATGTGGAAGGCGTTCACCGAACTCGGCGGCATCGGCTGGCTGAACACCGAGCACCGACCACGAATGATCTCTTGCCAGGCGGCCGGGTGTGCGCCGATCTCCACCGCCTGGGAAAAGGGGGATCGCTTCGCGGAGCCGTTCCCCAACCCGGTCACCGCGGCGAGCGGCCTCCGAGTGCCGAAGGCGGTAGGAGACTTCATGATCCTGGACGCCGTGAACGAATCTGGCGGACAAGCCCGAGCTGCCGAAGAAGATGCACTGCTCGCTTGGGCGCGTCGTGGCGCCGAGCTCGAGGGGATCTCCTTCGCCCCTGAGGCGGGCGCCTGCCTGGCGGTTCTGGAAACAATGGTGTCCGAGGGGGCCATAGATCCGAACGAGCGAGTGGTGGTATACAACACCGGCGCGGCCCAGAAGTACCTGGAGATCATCAACACCGGCCTGCCTGAGCTCCCCGATCCGGTCGACTGGGAAGCCATGGCCAGTCGTACCTTCTAGCCCTCGAAGCTCTCGGTCGACCTCGACGCCAGAGGAGGTCCTCAAGTAGTCTTCCCCGCTCAGAGATCGGAAGAGCACACGTCTGAACTCCAGTCACACTGATATAT
>CALCCX010000613.1 GCA_937900165.1 uncultured Acidimicrobiia bacterium
GACACCTTCGTCTTTGAGGACCTTCAGCCAGCTCATCGAGGTGTTCGACCCGATAGTTGATCATGTTCGGCCCCTCGAAGTAGTCGGAGTCTTCCGGAAACGGCGACCACAATGTGAACCCGTCCTCGCTGTGGAAGTTCGTGCCGTACTCATCTATTTTGAACCCAAGGTGGCGTGCATACAATTGGCGCATCCCCGGCGGCTCGGACACAGAAGTTGGGATACGAACCAGCCGGCAGCCTTCATCTGCGGCGCGCCCGCTCCATGAACTGGTCAACAGCGTCGAGAACACCGGAGACAAGCCAGATCCGGTTTCGCTTGGCCGGCGAGTTCTGACGGAGGATCCCCGATTCGACCAGCCGATCGATGGCGTTCTGGGCCGCGACGTCCGACACGCCCAAGCCGGCCGCAGCCGCGGAACTGGTGACCGCGGGGCGGCCGATGCAATAGTCAAGTAGAGGCCAGACGGTGGAGTCGGTTCGGGCCGAAATCGTGTCGGTCCACGAGTCGCGGACAGCGACGAGGTCCTCGGCGAGCCTGCTCGCGTTTTCGAGCGAGCTGAAGGTGGCGTCGACAAAAGTGGAAACGATTGGCTCGATGTCTCCTGACATGTAGCGATTGAGCGACTCGAAGTACCGGGCCGGATCATTCAACAATCCGGCCGAGAGCGGCAAGATCACCCGACGAGTGAGCCCTGCGTTGCGCAACATCCTCTGAATGAGCACACGTCCGGTCCGGCCGTTGCCATCAGAGAACGGGTGGATCGTTTCGAACTGGGCATGAGCGACCGCGATGTGAGCCAGCCCGCCGAGGTCATGCCGGTTGGCGAACCGGACGAGATCGTCGACAGCTGCCGGGACTCGTTCGTGATGAGGAGCAACGTGCGTCGCGCCATGAGGCGAATACCCGTCGCCACCAACCCACACCTGTTCGTCCCGGAAGTTGCCGGTCAGGCGAGGGGCGGAGTCCTTCAGTAGGACGTGTTGGATCTCGATGATTTCGGCGACTTCGAGCAGTCCTTCGCCCTCCATCGCTGCCGTGAGCGTCGCGACGTTCGCTGCGATGAGTTCAGCGTTGGGCCTATGTGGGCCGGCCGTTCGAGTGGCGTGCTCAGCTATCGCGATAGAGCTGGATGCGGCGGACAGATTCTCGATCTGCGATGAGCTGGCGGCCTCTGTCCGGAGTGCGATCACAGTAAAGCTCGCGAGACGGGCACCGATCCGCTCGTCGAACCGAGCGATTGCCGCCTCGGCTTCGGCGACGCCAGCGGCTAGAGGACCTGGGAGGTCAATGGAGGGTTCGTCGGCGATTCGAGGAGTGACGGCGGCAAGGTAGGAGCCCGTGATCTTTGCGCGCCGGCTTCGAGGGACCATCTCCAGATCCCCCGGTTGCCAGGGCCGCGCCTCTGTGCTGCAGGCTGGCCAGCCAGGACCCTTAGTCATGACCCCACCTTACCAAAGACTAACGGCATAGTCTTTGGTAATAGAAAGGCTTGACGAAGACTATTGTGACAGTCTTTGACAAAGACCCCGTTAGTGGTCGTTCTTGGCGCGGATGAATACGTCGGAATCGAGCAGATACGCCACTACAACACTCCGAGCTGCCGGCCAAGACCCTCGAAGGTGGAGGTCTTCTTTACATTGAGCAGTCGGAAGGCCTCGGTGTATGGGGTCCGGCCCTCCAGCGTGCTGGCGATCAGCTCACGGGCGAAGCGCTTCCCCACTTGGACGGGTTTCGTTTTGTAGTAGTCCCCACCCCCGCGTCGTTCAGCCGTGAGTTCGGCGACGCGAGCCTTCTCGGCGCCAAGCTCGGCAATGAACTGATCCCAGCTCAACGCACCCGCCTCGCGGACCCGTCCAAGGATGACCTGAGTGGAAACTCGGAACCGCTCGGCGAGCGGCTGGAGTTGGGTGCGCAGGTCGCTCGCAGGATCGAAGATGAGCCTGAATTCGTCCATTGGCACAAGCAGCTCGGCTGCCGCCTGGTTGCACCATCGTTCCTGAGCGTAGGTCCGGCTGGACTCGGGATCGACGTCGGAGAGTGCAGTCTCTCCAAGCCAGAGATGGGCCAGTTCGTGAGCGAGAGTGAAGACTTGAGCGGCCTTCGAATCAGCGCCGTTGACAAACACCAGACCTGCATAGGAGTCCGCGAGGGCGAAGCCTCTGAACTCGTCGGCGTCCAGCTTGCGGTGCGTGTTGGAGCCAACGATCCCGCTGATCATCACAAGCACGCCAGCGGTCTCCGCATAGATCGGAAGAGCACACGTCTGAACTCCAGTCACACTGATATATCTCGTATGCCGTCTTCTGCTTGAAAAAAAAAAACCACCACCACATCTACGAGAACCCACCCCTAAACACTACC
>CALCCX010000614.1 GCA_937900165.1 uncultured Acidimicrobiia bacterium
GGACCGTGGGCCGGACAGACTTTGGCTGACCTGGGTGCCGATGTCATCAAGGTGGAGAGCCCCAAAGGCGACGATACGCGCCAGTGGGGCCCGCCCTTTGTCGAGCATGAGGGGGAACGGTCCGCCGCCTATTTCCATAGCTGCAACCGGGGCAAACGCTCGATAGTCATCGCAGTGAACGAGCCCGACGGAGCTGACCTGGTTCGCAGGCTGGTGGCCACGGCCGATGTCTTCTTGACCAACATGCTGCCCCATCGGCAGGAACGCTACGGATTCGGTCCCGAGGCGCTTGCTGCGGCAAATCCGTCGTTGGTGCACGCTTCGCTGAGTGGTTACGGGCTGACCGGCCCGGACGCCGCCGCTCCTGGTTACGACGTCACCGCGTTTTTTGCTCGGGCCGGGATCACGGACGCGATCACCCTGCCTGGTGCAGATGCGCCAATGCCAGGGGCGGCGCAGGGAGATCATGTGGCGGGCCTGGCGATGGTTGGTTCGATCCTGGCGGCACTCAGGGTGGCCGAAAAGACCGGAGAGGCCCAGACCGTCGACGTGAGTCTTTTCGCCTCAGGGGTCTGGACGATGGCATCCGACCTGTCTTCTGTACTGGTCGATCGTCGACAACCTGCCAAACGTCGCCGTGACGAGATGGTTTCTGCGATGAACAACCGCTATCGCTGCGCGGATGATCGTTGGGTGTTCCTGACCATGCCAGGCCAACATTGGTGGGCGAAATTCTGTGCGGCGGTTGGCCTGGATGATCTGATCGCCGATCCTCGTTTTTTTGACGGCAAGATTCGATACAGGAACATGGCAGAACTGGTGGCGATCATTGACGCCGTGTTCGTGACAAAACCCCTGGCAGAGTGGGCTGTCATCCTCGATGAGGCAGGTCTCATCTGGGGCCCGGCGGCCCGTCTGATCGACGTGATCGACGATCCTCAGGCCGAGGCGATCGGTCTGTTCCCAACAATCGAACACGAGGTGGCCGGCACCTTCCGAACCGTGGCCTCCCCGGTCGGCGTGGCCTCGGCCGATTCCCGCCCATTCGGCCCCGCCCCGGCCGCAGGGGACCACACCGACGAAGTCCTTCAAGGTCTAGGCCTGAACGCGGCCGAGATCACCAGGCTCCGGGAGTCCGACATAGTCCAGTGAACGCGCCCTCGAGTCGTTTCCGTCGGCGCAAGCGGCGCGATTTTACTGTCGAGTGTTCGCGTCCGCGGCTGCCGCGACGAAGTAGAGGCAGCGTTCAGTTGTCCGCCAGCAGGGATTCAAAGTCCAGGTCGCGGGTGAAGGTTTGGCAATCTGAGCCTGTGGATGCCCAGAAGGCGGCGCAGTCACCGTTGACCGCGAACTGGACCCCCTCGACGAAGTCGAAGTCGGAGAAGACGTTCCAGATCAGCTCGATCTGGATACCAGCCGCGTCCGATGCACTGCACTGGCCGCCGCAGGACAGATCGAGAGGGCTCTGCGAAAAGTCGACGACGACCCGGAATGGCAGTGGCTCTGTGACGGTCACCGTGATTGATGACGTCTCGCCGCCAAAGGCGGATTCGAATCCGGCCTCGATTTCGGCAGTCGTCGCTCCATCGAGCAGGGCTTCGAGCCGGGTTTCGAGAAAAAAGTAGGGCACAAGATCACCTGAGCTCGTGGGGTCCGACGTCATCCGCACGATTGCCGCGGGTCGGCCGGAATCGAGCGAGCAAGGCAGGTATATCACCAAGTCGATCTGTCCTATGGGACCGTCCGACACGGAACATTCGCTGGAGGCCACTGGAGCAGGTGGCGGGAGCGAGGAGTCGGTGGCCGCGATCGTGCTGACGGCGGTTGGACGCTCGGCGCCGGCAACCACGATTCGCAATTCCACCCGCTCCGTCAGCACCGTGCCGGCAGGTGGTTCTGTAGCGATGATCGTTCCGGGGGTGGCGTCCGAGGTCTCATCGAATACCACGATCGGTCCATCGAACCTCACCCCGAGTCCGAAGGCCGAGTTCTCGGTCCACATCGTCCCTACGAAGTCAGGCATGCGCGATTCAACCTGGGTGGTGTCGGTAGTTCCACCGATCTGGCCGGTGTCCGTAGGATCACCCCGTCCGGTGTCTGTTTGTCCGCGCTCCCCGACGGCGATCGCGATGCCTATCAGGAGGACCACCACGGCGGCGGCGCCGAAAGCCGGTGCCAGCCGTCTCGGGGGACGATCTATGGTTGCTCGCGATGCGCGGCTGCGATCGATGGCCTCTTCGGCGGAAATGGTGCGAGCGCCGGAGTCGACGTAGGACCGAAGCTGCGGCCCGAGGTCTTGGTCAGTCATCGTTGGTACCCCCTAGGGCGATTTGCAGCTTGGTTAGGCCGCGTTCGACATGGTTCTGGATCGTCGAGCGAGACAGGCCGGTCAGCTCGGCGGTCTCACGATGAGTCATCCCAAAGCCGTGGACCAGAATCACCGCGACCCGTTGTCTTCTGGTCAACGAACTCAATGCATTAGCCAGTCCGGGTTCAACCCACGGCATCGATTTGTCGTCGACGGCCGCGAACCCTGATCGCCAACGCAGGGCCTTGCGAGCTTTGCTCTGGCCGACTCTGTAGATGTAGCCGGCCGGATTGTCCATGGTGCTGATTCGGTCCCAGTGCTCCCAGGCGTAGGCGAGTGCGTCTGCCGCGGCGTCTCTGCCCGGCTCGAGGCCATACCCGGCTGCAAGGGCTCGGCGAAGGCGAGGCTCGACGTCATCGACGAAAGCGGTGAACGCGGCCCGCACATCCCCGATCTGTTGTTCATCCTGGCTCATCCGCGTCACACCCTTGAAAGCATGTGAGCGCCATTTTGCACCACACCCGATCCGCGGGTTGTCGCGGGCACTTTCAATGTGGTGCACGCCGCCAACTCGTTTGGTCGCACTTGAGCCAGCCCGTCTTCATCGCACGTTTTGCCAACTTTGACAAGGGGTTCACGCGGGTGGGCTGATTTTGTACGTTTGGTTCCCTTGGTATCTGGCTTGGGAGGTTTGATGGCAGCGGTGGCGGTCGATTGTCTGCACGATGCGGTGCTCGATGCGGTGGCGCCGATCGTGCTGGCGTCTGCTCACGACACTGCGCTGGTTGTCGATCTCGGCGAGGGGTTGATCGTGTATCCGGGCGAGCATACGCTGGCGGCGCTGGTGAACGACGGGCCTCGGTTGGTCGACCTGACACCTGATCGCAAGGGTGTGGCGGTCCTCCCGAACGGTGGGGTGGGGATCGACGCTGGCGGTAACCGGATTTTCGCCACGATATGGGATGGCGGCGGAACCGACACCTATGATCTGAGCGCTTATTCCACCGACCTCACGCTTAACCTTCAGCCCGGCGAAAGCTCTTATTTCAGTGCGGTTCAGATTGCCAATCTCGGTAACGGACATTTTGCACGCGGCAACATTTTCAACGCCTTGCTGTTTGAGACCAAAAGATTCACCAGGTGGCCGCGAGATACCAGCCCCCTGTTTCAGGGTGTAAAACTCCGGGAAGCGGTCCGCGCGATCGAAACTGCCCACCAGCCCATCGAGCACATGTTTGGAAAAGGCGTCGGCTACCGGCTCCTGTTCATCGAGAGCACGATTTTAATGGGTGTCCTCGAAGTCCTTTTCGCCGAGGGTATCACCGCGCTCCCGCTGCATGACTCAGTTTTGGTCGACCGTCCCCAGGCGGCGCGGGCAAAGGAGGTAATGGAGGGCGTATTCGAACTCACTACTGGTGAATCTGGCGGTATGGTTTCAATTGAATTATCTGTGTAGTATCAATAACAT
>CALCCX010000615.1 GCA_937900165.1 uncultured Acidimicrobiia bacterium
TCATGTTGATCAGAAACTCGATCGCCTTGAATACGCCGTCGGAGTCGTGGCCGTCGATGTCGAGGCCGCGGCCGAGGGTGGCGCCGATCCCAAGGAAGACAGCGTCGTGGCGGCTCCGCAACTCCGCCAGAGAGATGTCGGTGCCGAGCCGGGTGTCGTAGTGGACCTCGATCCCCAGATCGAGAATCGAGTCGATCTCCTTTCGAATGAGTTCGCGGTCCAGGCGATATTCGGGGATGCCCAACCACATCGCTCCGCCCAGCCGGTCGGTGGCCTCATATACAGATACTTGGTAACCGAAGCGACGAAGGTCGTGAGCCGCCGACATGCCGGCGGGCCCGCCGCCGACGATTCCGATGCTCTGGGGTTTGTCGACGGCCGGGGGAGCCGCCACGTCTAGCCACTTCTTGCCGTTGCCGTTGCCGGATTCCGGCCCGTACTTCTCGGTGACGAAACGTTTGAGCGCTCTGTTGGCGATCGGTTCGTCGATCTCACCCCGCCGACAGGCGTCCTCACAAGGAGCAGCACAAACCCGGCCGCACACAGAGGCAAACGGGTTGGGGAGTCGAGCGCTCAGATAGGCGGTCTCGTCATCGCCATCTGCAATGGCCGCCACGTACATTCCGGCGTTGGTGTGAACTGGACAGGCTGCCAGGCATGGGATGTTCTCGTCGAAGAACGAGAGTCCCCCGATCATCAGATCCGCCGGTTCCGCTCAGCCCACCACAGGGCGTAGATCCCTAGGGCCAGAGCGCCAAGCCAGACTCCGGTGCCGACTAGATCGCGAGCGAGACGGGGCAACCTGGCGACCACCCCGGATGAAATCACCAGGGAAGGGATCCAAACGGTGGCGAGGACGAAATAGAGGACAATTATGAGGGCTCTCAACCACCCCTGCCACCAGGGGAGGTTGACCCGGTCGACCTCGCGGAACACACCACGGGAGCGCCTGTCGACGCCGCGTTCGGAACCTGGCTGCATCGCGTGTTCCTCTCTCGAGTGACCCGAAGATGACCATTGCCATCATGGTCGAAATTGGGCCGCGTGGCGAAACGAGAATTCTGGCGAGCCTGACGTGGTTGTGCGCCGGGGCAAACGGCGGTCGTGTCCACCCTGGGTCTCCGGATCCACGAAGATCGACGAAACGGACTGTGCCCGCTCGGCATCGATGAAGTCGGGAGGCCCACAAGCCGGTTGTGGTTCCTACCATCGCTGCGGGTCCTGCACGAGAGGCGATAGGTGGCGCTGTTCACATTGCGGAGGTTGGTGATCTTCGTCGTCAGTTTGTGGGCGGCGTCGGTGATCGTCTTTGCCCTTCTCTCGGTGCTTCCCGGCGACCCGGCCTCAGTCATCCTCGGTACCCAGGCGACCCCCGAATCGTTGGCGAGTCTGCGAGCGGAGTTGGGATTGGACCGGTCGGTGGTTGCCCAGTACCTCGAATGGTCAGGAGACCTCCTGCGTGGCGACCTCGGTACGTCCTACATCAATCGGCTCTCGATCGGGGGCCAGATCGTGGACCGTCTGAGTGTCACCATCCCTCTTGCCGTGATGGGGATTGCTTTGGCAGTGCTTGTTGCGGTTCCCGCCGGGGTGCTGGCCGCTGCCCGCCATCGCAAGACCGCAGACACCGTCATCTCGACTCTCAGTCAGCTCGGCCTGGCAGTCCCGGCGTTCTGGGCGGGTTTGGTATTCGTGACTTTCCTGGCCGTTCGATGGCGGATATTTCCCGCAGGTGGGTTTCCGGGCTGGTCCGACGATTTTCTGGGTTCTCTCAAGGCTCTGGTACTTCCGGCGGTGTCGCTTGCGCTGGTCCAAGGTGCCATCCTCTCGCGCTACGTTCGATCGGCGGTCCTCGAGGTGATGAATGAGGACTTCATTCGCACCGCGCGAGCCAAGGGCCTGACCCGAACGGAGGCTCTGTGGCGGCACGGGCTTCGCAACGCGGCCATCCCGGTTGTGACCATTCTCGGTCTCCAGCTCGCTGCCCTGCTGGCTGGGACCGTCGTGATCGAAAGCGTTTTCGTTCTGCCCGGCCTTGGCAATCTGTTGTTGCAGGCGATCAGTCGCCGCGATCTCTTATTGGTGCAGGGGGCAGCTTTCGTGATTGCCGCGATCATCCTCCTTGTCAACCTGGTCATTGATCTCAGCTACCCGCTGATCGACCCGAGGGTGCGTCGCAGATGACTGGTCCGCTCCAGGATGTAGGGCGTTCATCGGGAGGTCGTCAGAGGTGGCGGAGAGCCAACCTCGTTGTAGGTCTTGTCCTTGTCGGAATCGTGGTCGTGACCGCCGTGGTGTCATTTTTCTGGACGCCGTTCGACCCTGAACAGGTCACCGTGGCAGATCGTTTCTTTGGGGTGGGCGAGGCGGGCCACTGGTTGGGGACCGATCAGCTGGGTCGCGACATCGTCAGCCAACTCATGGTCGGGTCCCGCAACACGCTGTTTGTCGGAGTCCTGGCGGTGGGAATAGCCATCGTTGTCGGTATCCCACTCGGGGGCCTGGCCGCGGTGCGACGAGGATGGGTCGAAGAACTGGTGATGCGCTTGTCCGACCTGATGTTTGCTTTCCCGGCCGTGCTGTTGGCGATCCTGCTGGTTGGAGCGCTTGGTCCTTCGACCAGATCAGCGATGATTGCAATCGGGCTGGCCTACGTACCCATCGTTGCGAGGGTCACCAGGGGAGCGGCTCTGCCGGTCTTGGAACGGGACTTCGCGCTCGCCGCCAGAAGCTACGGTCGAGGTCGAGCATTCATCTTTGTTCGCCACGTCCTACCCAATATTGCCTCGGTCCTGATCGTGCAGGCAACTGTGTTGTTCGCATTGGCCATCCTCGCCGAGGCGGCCCTTTCGTTCCTCGGTATCGGCACCCAACCCCCCACGCCGTCATGGGGGAGGAGCCTCAATGACGCCCAGACCTTCATCTCGGTGGCGCCAACGCTGGCCCTCTGGCCCGGTTTGGCAATCGCTCTGTCCGTCCTCGGGTTCAACCTCCTGGGCGACGGTCTGCGTGATGCCCTTGACCCCCGGCTCGAAATTGGGCGGACGTGATGGCGCCTGTGTTGACAGTTGATGGCCTTACGGTGACGGCCGGCCCATCCACCCTGGTGGACGAGGTCAGCTTCAGCATCGAACCGGGTGACCGGGTCGGCCTGATCGGCGAGTCGGGTTCAGGCAAAACGATGACCGCTCTGGCAGTGATTGGCCTTCTGCCTGAGGGCGTTCGTGCCTCCGGCCTGGTCGCATTCGGCGGCTCCAACCTGCTCGGCCTTTCCGAAACAGAGCTGTGCTCGGTGCGAGGCAACGGAATTTCGATGGTTTTCCAGGAACCGATGACCGCCCTGAATCCGCTGATGCGGGTCGGCCACCAGATCGCAGAGGCGCTGTCGATCCACCAGGGCACACCGAAGAGCGAGGCCAGACGTCTGGCGGTCGAAGCGCTGGCCAGCGTGGAGATTCCGGACGTCGAGGCCAAGGCCCGGGCCTACCCGCACGAGCTTTCGGGAGGTCAACGGCAGCGTGTGATGATTGCGATGGCGATTGCCTGTGGGCCAGATCTGATCATCGCAGACGAACCGACCACTGCGCTCGACGTAACTGTCCAGGCCCAAGTGCTTGGCCTGCTCGACGACCTGATCGGAGCAGGTAACACCGCCCTGCTGCTGATCACCCACGACCTGCCAGTGGTGGCGGGCATGTGTCGGCGCGTGCTGGTGATGCACGAAGGCGTCATCGTGGAGGAGGGACAAACCGCCGAGGTGTTTGCCCGACCCTCGGAGGCCTATACGGCGGCTCTGGTCGATTCCGTCCCGGAACTGAGTCGCACCGCAGAGATTCCGTCTGCGTCTGCGGAGGCCAGTTCGAGAGGGCAGGACATCCTCATTCGGGTGGAAGCGGTGACACGTACTTTCGGGCTTCCCCGCGCCTCTCTGGCCGAACGGGCCGGCAGGGTGACCGCGGTCGACGACGTCGAGTTCAGCGTTCGGACTGGCGAATCCTTCGGCATCGTCGGCGAATCGGGGTCTGGCAAGACGACATTGGCTCGGATGTTGGTCGGGCTTGATCACCCGGATCGAGGAATCATCGAGGTGGCCGGCATGGCAGTGGCCGGAGCCAGGGAGCGGGAGTTGGGCGATCTGCGTCGGATGGCCCAGATGATCTTCCAGGATCCGATGGGTTCGCTCGATCCGAGGATGAGGGTCGGTGACGTCATCGCAGAGCCGCTGCGGGCGCTGCGGATCGAGGGAGATCATCAGGCCAGAGTGGCCGAACTGTTGAAGGCGGTGGCTCTGCCATCCGACACGGCGGACCGCTACGCCCACGAGTTCTCCGGTGGTCAACGCCAACGCATCGCCATCGCCCGCGCCCTCGCCCCTAGGCCTCGGCTGTTGATCGCAGACGAACCGGTCAGCGCTCTCGACATGACGGTGCAGACGATCACCCTCGAGATTCTGGCCGACCTGAAAGAACGGTTCGACCTGACGATGGTGTTCATCTCCCACGACCTGTCTGTGGTCTACGAGGTTTGTGATCGGGTCGCCGTGATGAAGAACGGGAAGGTCGTGGAAATCGGCCCGGCCGCCGAGCTTTATGCCAACCCATCTCATCCCTATACCGCCGGGCTGATCAACGCCATCCCTCGTCTCGACGGCACTCTTCCCAGGGCCGGGTGATTTCGTCATCAGATACCGCGGTTGGGGCGTAAGATCGAGTCGGTGTCGAGTGATGAGGTGAGTATGAAGCTGCGTCGTTTTGTTGCCCTGATTTCTGTCATGGTGTTGTTGGCTGCTGCCTGCGGCGGCGGGGCAGAGACTGCCGTTTCTGCCCAGAAGGATGTCACCATCGGGCTCCAACTGGAACCGCCGACGCTCGACCTGACCACCAGCCCGGCGGCCGGGATCCCCCAGGTCCTTCTCTACAACGTGTACGAAGGCCTCGTGAAACTTGACGAGGCCGGCGCCATCCAGCCGCTGTTGGCCGAATCCTGGGAGCTGAACGATGACGGCACCGAATACACATTCTCCCTGGTTGAGGCCCAGTTCCACAACAGCGACCCGTTCACGGCTGATGACGTCGTGTTCTCGATCAACAACGTCATCGGTGAAGGTTCGGAGCATCCTTTCAAAGAAACCCTGTCCTCGATCCGCTCTGTCGAGGCAGTCGACGATCGCACAGTCAGGATCACGCTTTCGGCCTTCAGCGCCAACTTGCTGTTCTTTTTGACTCAAGGCCAGGGGGTGATCCTCAACCAGAATGCCATCGCCGATATCGCCACCAACCCGGTGGGCACTGGACCGTTCATGTTCGACAACCAGGTGCCAGGCGATTCGATCACCCTGGTGGCGAACCCAGACTATTGGGGAACGCCTGCACCGCTCGAGCAGGTGACCTATCGCTACATCAACGACCCCAATGCCCTCAACAACGCCATGTTGGCCGGCGACATCGACATCCTGGCCGGCGTATCGGCCCCAGAGCTGCTGGAGAGCTTTGAGGGCAACTCTGATTTCGAGGTCTTCACGGGCCTGACGAACGGGGAGGTCACCTTGGCTATAAACGCCGCAAATCCGCCGCTCGATGACCTGAGGGTCCGCCAGGCCATCAACACCGCGATCGACGGCCAGGCGATCATCGACGGTGCCTATTTCGGATACGGGACACCAATTGGCTCGCATACGACGCCGCTCGATCCTTATTACGTCGACCTGACGGATGTGTATCCGTACGACCCTGACGCGGCGCGCGCCCTGCTGGCCGACGCCGGGGTAGAGGACCTGACCCTGCGGATACTTTTACCGCCAGTGTCATACGCGACCAGGGGTGGGGAGATTGTCGCCTCTCAGCTCGAGGACGTGGGGATCAACGTCGAGATCAGCAACGTTGAGTGGAGTGTGTGGTTGGACGACGTGTTCAACGGTGACAACTACGATCTCTCGATTGTCGCCCACGTTGAGCCCCGCGACATAGGTCAATACGGGAACCCCGATTACTACTGGGCCTACGACAACCCCGATGTGGCGGCGATGCTCGCCCAAGCAGACGCGGAGCCGGACGAAGCCACCCGCAACGCGATCTACAGTGACATTCAGCGTCAGATCACCGCTGACGCAGCCAACGCCTGGCTGTTCCTGCTGCCGTCCCTGAGCGTGACCAAGGCCGGAATAAGTGGCTTCATCGCCAACGCTCCTGGTCTGTCGCTGGATATAACCCAGCTCGCCTTCAATCCGTGATTGATGGCGGCCCGGCGGTAGACCACGGCGCCGTCGTCGAGCTCACCCGCCGCCTGGTCCGGATCCCTTCCGTGAACCGGGAGGGGGAGCGTGAGGGGAAGGTAGCGGCACTGGTGGCCGAGGTCATGGTCGGCTTCGGGTGGGATCCGATGATCGACCAGGTGGCTCCCGGCCGTCCCAACGTCGTGGTCAGAGTGGAGGGAGGCCTTCCGGGTCCCACTCTCATGTTCGAGGGACACACCGACGTCGTGACAGAAGGTGATTCCTCGGCATGGACGGTCGATCCCTTTGGCGGTGACGTGATCGACGGTCGGCTTTACGGACGGGGATCCGCAGACATGAAGGGTGGCGTGGCCGCCATGATCCACGCGGTCAGGGCGGTTGAGCTGGCGGGTCCTTTCCCTGGGACGATTGTCCTGGCGGTCCTCTGCGACGAGGAGGGCATGATGTCTGGCGCCAAGGCGTTTGTGGCGGCCGGGCACGGCGATGGGGTCGACGGGGTGATCGTCTGCGAACCTGAGGGCGGCGAGGTCTGCACTACCCAGAAGGGAGCCATCCGCCTGCGGGTGGACGCGCAGGGCAAGATGGCGCATGGTGCAATGCCGCATGAGGGTCGCAACCCGATCGGTGCGCTGGCGTTGGTGGTGGCGGCGCTTGGGGACCTCGAGGTCGAGCTTCAAGAAAAACATGGCGAGCATCCCCATTTGGGGTTTCCGTACGTGACCCCATCGGTGTTTGACGCCGGATCCCTGCCGCAACTCAATGTGATTCCAAGCGACGGTGTTCTGGCCATCGATGTCCGCACGGTCCCGGGTCTCGATCACTCTGCTCTGCTGGACCGGGTCCACGCAGAGTTGGCGACTGTATCTTCTTCGACTGGGGTCGATCTGATCCTGATGGTCATCGACGACCGTCCACCCACCGAAACATCACAAGACCATCCCGTCGTCCAGGCATTGGTCGCTGCCCATCGGCAGGTCACAGGCGAGGACCCGGTGATCGGCGGCGTGCCAGGCACCACAGACGGCACGATTCTGCACCGTGACGGAGGACTCGACGTCGTTGTGTACGGACCGGGCGGCAAATGGATAGCCCACCAGGCGGATGAGTACGTCGAGCTGGACGATCTCACCGCCGCCGCGGATGTCTACGCCGTGGCCGCGTTGGAGTTTCTGGCCGGGAAGGGCTGACGGGGTCGGCACGGGAGCCAACCGCGGGGTAGGCGGATTCGTGGTCGCCGTGCGAGAACGTCTGGGTCGTGGCGACCGATGTCCATTGGTCCAGGATTCCTGTACGGAGCGCCCCGTCCAGGACCGAAGCGTTGACCAGGTAGAGGGGTTCACCTATCGGCCCCGGTTGGGGACTGCCGGGCTTTCTCGAGGGCAGCCATGTCGAGGGCGCCCTTCTCTCTCAGTCGGGCTACGTGGCGCAGCGTCGTGTCCTGATCGACGAGTCGTTGGAGGGCCGCCCCGACCGTCGCCTTGATGGTCGCGGTCCCGGCCACGGCGCGGGCCCGTTCGAGGAGTTCATCGTCGATGTCGACGAGTCGCTTGGTCATATCGTCAGTATGTCCGATGAACGGTGTGAGATATACCCCGTCCCGTGGTGCGGGTTCAACTCGGCAGCGGGGGAGTGAACCGGCCGTCCATCGCCAGCCATCCGCCGTCGACGACGAGCATCGACCCCGTGACGAAACTGGCGGCGTCTGAAGCAAGGAATACGATCGCCCCTGCCATCTCAGAGGGTTGGGCCCAGCGTCCGAGGGCGCCCTTGTCCGCATAGGCCTGGTACCAGTCCGGATCGGCCTTGATCTGGTCGGTGAGCGGGGTTTCGACCACACCCGGCGCGATGGTATTGACCCGTACGCCGCGGGGGCCGAGTTCGGCGGCGAGGGTTTTGACCATCTGTACTGCTCCGGCCTTGGTTGCGGAGTAGATCCCTTGGCCGGGTTCCACAACCTTGGACCGGATGGAGGACATGACGATGATGCTGCCCCGGCCGCGCTCGGCCATGCCTGCACCCGCAATGGTCATCACGTTGAACGTGCCGACCAGGTTTAGTTCGAGGACTCGCCGGATTTCCTCGGTGGTCAACGACAGCATCGGCTTGCGAACATTGATAGCCGGAGTGCAAATGACGATGTCCGGCTCGCCGACGGCCGCCCTGATCGAGTCCGGATCGGCGATGTCGACCAGGGCAGCCGAGGCCACTCCTCCATCGGCGACTATGCCGGCCGCGGTTGCCTCGGCAGCCTCAAAGTTGAGATCTGCACAAACCACATCGGCTCCGAAAGCGGCCAGCGCCTCGGCCCCCGCCCTGCCAATCCCGCTCCCTGCCCCCACCACCAATGCAGACTGCCCCGAGAGATCAAACAGATTGCGGTAGACACCCAACGACCCCATGTGCTTCCACCCTACATCCCGCCTGCCATAGGCAGGTGCGTGGATGCGTTCCTTAGGCTCGGCTGCGGATATATCCACATTCCTGCCGAATGCTCACGAACCAATGACCTCCGTTGCGAACTTTCGGCTCTAGTGCGGATATATCCGCACTAGAGCCTAAGGAACGCTTCCCTGCCACAGGAGCATGGCGGCTAGGGCGCGGTGGGGTTGCCAGGGGGTGGTGATGGTTTCGGGGAGCGACTCGCCAGCCATTGTCTCAATCTTGTGTTTCAGGGCCAGGTCG
>CALCCX010000616.1 GCA_937900165.1 uncultured Acidimicrobiia bacterium
GGCCTCCGTTTTGTTTCTGGTTGGACCGGCGGAGCCGGATTCCAACCAGTTTTGAGGGGGCCTGGCGGAGCCACCCCCTCAAACTCCCCCCGAAGCCCACGGCATCGGGTTTCGATCGGCAACAGGTTGCCGACCGGCTTGCCGTTCGGTAGTCGTCGCGCCGGCCGGTCCTCCCCCCCGGATTTGCCTTGCCCTCTTTACGTTCTCGACTCAGTGGCGGACCTGACGAGCGCGGTATCTCCTTGGGAATTGGTCCCAGCATGAACTACGGGATCGAGCGCCCGGCAGCCGAGGCGTCACATGGCGGTGGTCGCACGGAACGATGTTTCTGTTCTCGATGCAGAGTCGTCGCATCAATGGGCCGCCACGCGCGCCGCACAAGAATCATCGTATCGCCGATTGTCAATTTGAGAACGGATCGGGGATTGGCGCTGGGGAGTTGGTCTGCTGCCACACAACAACGGGTGGAGCAAAGGTTCCGTAGCCGCCTTGATCGGAGCGGCGTATGCCCGACTCGAGTAGGGCGAAACAGCCGAGAGATTCAAGTGACTTTTTGGGGTCGGCCTGCGCCGCCAGCCCGATCAAGGACCGAGCGGCATCAAATCCGAGCGGGACTGCCCAAAGCGGCGAGGTAAAGGAGCCTGATTTCCATTTCCCGGCACAGCCCGGTGTCAGCGTTCGTTCCTTACCCGCAATTACGGGAAACGCGCTGAGTCCCAGCAGCGCCAACCACTCTGCCCCCGGCTGACTGAGTTTCTTTTCCTTGGACGGGTTGAACGCTGACAGGGCGTACACGCGGTCGTCGGTCACGTCCCACATCAACGATGGCAACTTGCTGTCGTACACCCATGTTCGACTCAGCGCCGCCTCCAAGTCCTCTTCGGTCACGGCGCTGCGGATATCTCGTACCATTGCGAGGAACTTCTGCTGACCTGCGGTGAAATGGAAGTCCGTCGGTTTCGCAGATCCTTTACCATCGACAACACCCTCGGCTACAAGGGCTGCCGAGAGTTCGCCGCTGTGGGTCCGATCGCCGCTACAGGCAAGCAGGTACCTTCGAAGAAGCGTCTGGTCGGTCAACTTCACGTCGTCAATGTCTTCGAATTGAAGAGCGGGGGCGTCCTGCCATGCGCCGAGATCCTCTACGATCAGCTCGACAATTTGAGCGAGTGAGGCAGCGCCGGTCACGACTGGCGTAGGGCGCGGTGTTTGTTCCCAGCGGAGGCGGGCCTGGCCGTTTGTGCGAGCCAATGTGCGTAGAACCCCAAGGGCGGCGAAGTATCCGAGAGGGTTTGTCCCTTTTAGTCCGGGCAAAGCGATGTCAGCCATCGACGCGTCCGGACCGTTCGAGTTCGCTTCGCCGATGATCGGCTAGGCGAAAGATCGCCTCGTACCAGGCCAACCCATACCAGCCGTGTTGGCGAACCAGCTTCCAAAAGCGGTCGGCCGTTCTCGCATCTCTCAATTCCGGTGGCACGACACTGGATAGATTGATTTCCAGGTCGTCGGCCAACCCAAGAACCGTGACAGGCTCAGGGTCGACTTGCGGAGGAGCGAACGGACGGCAGTAACCGTGGTGGCTGGCGATCAGATACAGAACGAGGTCGGGGTCATGCGCTCGGGCGAGCAGGTCGGGGTATGCCTCAGTGATGGCCACGCTGAGCAGCTCGTGGCGGGTACCGTCCGGATATTGATCACTTGAGCGGAGGTGGTCGAGCGATCCTCGGCCTTGCCATCCGGTGGCAGACTTGGCGATCGGCTCAGGAGAGCGGGCCGCAGCGAGCACATCGCCGTCGCGCAGTAGGATCTGGAAACGCGGGTCCAGTTTGCCGATGTCGTGCAGTCGACCGGCGAGTTCGAAGTCTTCGACTTCGTCGCTCGCACCCGCATCGATGGGCAAATTCGCGAGCCATCTCACCCACACCAGCGAGATGGGTTTGCAACGTGACCGGTTTGCCCAGCATCGAGTTCACGGTGTCTGAGCCGTCGAGGGCGACCAGGTCGGTGATGTTCGCCATGCCAGACTCCCGCAACAAGTAGCGGAAACCGTTGCCAACCGGGTAGATCGAAACGTCATACTCGCCGGCCAGGACCGTTCGGAGGTGCAGCTCGTTCTCATCGGAGTCTTGTGGCGATGTCGCCCTGACCCGCCCCTCGGCCCATGCTCCGATGACATCATGGCGGTCGGCGCCTTCATCAGCGTCGAGGGCGTTGGGGAGGGGCACGCCTTGGGGGAAGAACTCGGGGAGCAGACGAACAGAGGCCGGAGCATCTGGTTCATCCGACAACACGAGGTCGGCGAGATCGGCTACGGGTAGTTCAGAATCCGGCGACCATGTTCTCTGGGCCACTCCGCCATAGGTGGAGGGCACAACGAGGAGGTCGCCGGGTTGAATGCCGGATGCTGGGATCACTTCCGTCTCAGAGGCAGACCATCGAACCGCCATGCGGGTCGAAGCTGAGGAGTGCGGCCGGTCGTCGGTGATCCGTGCGTTGATGTCGACGACTTCGGATACTCCATCTCTGTTCAGCCAGCGTTTCGCCGCGGCGATCGGGACCGGTAGGGCCTCGGCTTCGCGGGGCGGCCGGGCAGCAAGCATGGAAGCGAGCCAGTCGGGTGCAAGGTAGGCGCCTGGGCCGGTTGCGGCGCTGGCATCCGATGCTCCTCGCGACTCGATACGCAGATCTGCGCGCCACACGACTCGTACGTCGGTGTCGGTCTCGTCGGTGCCGTGCAGCCACGTGGCCGGCGACGGCTGATGAACGGGTGTTGGCCGGGTTTGTACCAACGCGTCGAGATGAGACGGGAGGAGAAGGGGTGCTGTTTGGCTCGGCGCCAGCGTTTCGGCAGGCGCGTCACCCAGGAGCGTCGCCGCGATCCCCACGTCTAGCCGACCTTTGGGCGCCTGCTCGTGGAGCCAGTGCCAAGCCTCGCGTAGCGAATCGCCATAGACCGGATCGAAAGGTGGCTTCGCCGCCTCGATCACGCTTGCGACGCCCAGAATGCGAATCTCCGCCGGCTTTCCCGCTGCGGCCCGTCGGCCGCGACGGTCGACGCGGCCGAAGCGTTGACAGAGAGCATCGATAGGTGCGCATTCAGTGATCATTGCCCCGAAGTCGAGGTCGGCTCATTGAGGCTCATCGCCGAGACTCCACCACCTGAGCGCGCGGTCGGTTTCCGGCTCCACCAGGAGCCGGCTTCATTGAGGCGGAGCCCTCGGCGAACCCAACAGCCAACCGAACAAGTTTCCGGCTCCACCAAACCCCGGGGAGGTTCATCATTGAGGCCCAGGCGTTGAGTGGCATGTAGGAGGCTGTGGGGCGGTTTCCGGCTCCACCAGGAGCCGGCTTCATTGAGGCCAAACGACGATCGGCGCACAGATCGGAAGAGCACACGTCTGAACTCCAGTCACACTGATATATCTCGTATGCCGTCTTCTGCTTGAAAAAAAAAAAGCAGTACACTTCCGAATCGCGATACGCTACACATTTATCCCTGGT
>CALCCX010000617.1 GCA_937900165.1 uncultured Acidimicrobiia bacterium
GGACAGATTATTTTTGTCAAGCAGAAGACGGCATACGAGATATATCAGTGTGACTGGAGTTCAGACGTGTGCTCTTCCGATCTAAGCTGTCGGTGCATAACCCATTTTGAAGCGGTTGACGACGTCGCTGTCGTAGCCCCGGCCCCGCACATAGGAGCGCACTCCGCCTGCCTCTTCGCTGTTCTTGAGCCGATCATGGAAGAAGTCGAGTGCAGCCTGCACAGCCTCGGTCAGGGTCTCTCGCTCGCCTCTTCGTTTGGCAGCGGCTGGATCGTGATGGAGAGTGACCCCGGCCCTGGTGGCCAGCAGTTCGAGGGCTTCGGGGAACCGCAGACCGTGAGTCTCCTGGACGAACTTGAAAATGTCGCCGCCGGCGCCGCACCCGAAGCAGTGATAGAGACCCTGGGCCGCGTCTAGCGACATCGAAGGTGTCTTCTCCTGATGGAAGGGACATACCGCCATGAAGGTCCGGCCCTGCTTCTTCACAGTGGTCACGGCCTCGACCAACTCGACGATGTTGGTGGCCTGACGTACCCGCTCTATGTCGTCACGATCGGTGGCCATGGTGCGGCGATTGTAGAACGGACCAGACATTCACGTTTGCCCAGGCGAGAGCGGGTAAACCTCACAAGGCGCTGATGCGTGACATTGATAGTCGTCCATGGGAGAAGAACACGGTGTCGCATTCTGGAGTACTCACGTCACGCCCAGGAGACGCAGGGGTCAGGGCCGACTTCGAGTTCGAGACCGAGCGGGTCGTGGTGACCTGCGACACCGACATTTTCGAGTGGACCTGGGAGGAAATGCGGATCGCTCCCTGGGACGCGATTACCGTGCGGTTGAACCTCCCAGACGGAGAACTCTTCTACAGAGCCGATGACCCACTGCGCTTCGCGGACGCCGTCGAGGAGGCATCTGATCCAACCGTCGGCAAAACCAACCGGCGCTGGTTGGACTCGCTGTTTTCATCTGCTCCCAGACGCGAGCCAACCGATGATCAACGCGATTGCCCCGCAATCTCGCCTCGCAAAGAACCCCAATCTGGATCTGCAGCGGAGCCGACGCTCACCGAACGTGCCGCGGCCATCGACCTGGCCGATCCATTCTCTGTCCCTGCGTCAATCGAACCCGAAGAACGCACAGACAAACGCCCGGCGAAACGACTCGGATCTTTCCGGCGCCCAAAGGATCACACCCACCGCTGGGCGGCAGACACGGTCAACGGCGGGCTGGTGCGCCGGGTGTGTGAAGAATGCCACCACGTGTCGATCGATCTTCGGATGCCCAACCAGAAATCGGCCCGCTGAATCGAAAGCCTCCTACCTGTCACACCGCGTAGGCTCACGGCGCCAACGCGACGAACCTGAATCCAAGCACGACGTTCTCCGACACGTTGGCGACACCAGGGGCGTTGGGAATGGTCAGCCCGAATTCGGACCTCGAAACCGTCGCCGTTCCCGATACAGAAATCTGCGTTTCACTGGTCAAGGTGAGGCCTACATCAAAACTAACCGGGCTGGTCACCCCGGCCACCGTGAAGTCGCCGTTGACCACGAGGGTCAGCGCATCGCCGACAGTCACCGCGTCGGGAATGCCGTCGATGCTCGAAGGCACGAAGGTCGCAAATTCGAATTCATCGCTGGCCGAATTGAGGATCGGTCCTCTGATTGCCCGATCTCTGAAGTCGTTACCGGTGGTCAACGTCCGCACGTTGACAACAATGTCCCCCAGCCTTGAGTTGGCCGGATCGTCAAAGTCCACCAAAACTTCGCCTGCGACCTCATTTGTCGTGCCCACCACAACCATAGGCGTGCCTTGCAGCACCTCGTCCATGGCGAACGAAACCTCACTCTGCGATTGGTCGATCGAGTACACCACGCCGGATCCTGCTTCTCCTGACCCGACAACAGAAGCGGCGGTCACGCTGGTCGACGGTTCTCCGCTTCCACCCGAGAACCAGACGTACACCCCCAATCCGACCACGACCACGACCACGAGGCCAACGCCCCGCAGAACCCATTTCCCCATACTCGATTCCTCTCTCAAGAGATGTGAGTGTCGATGACCGCGCATAAAGCCGATGTCAATGGCTGGTGACTCGACTCGCCATCCCTCGCCTTGGTGGCGCTACTCAGCCGAGCCGCTCGGTCAGGTAGCCGGACAGTTTGTCGATCGACACCCGATCTTGCGCCATCGAATCCCGATCTCGGACGGTGACTGCCTGGTCATCAATGGTGTCGAAGTCGTACGTCACGCAATACGGCGTGCCGATCTCGTCCTGACGGCGATAGCGGCGACCAATGGCCTGGGTGACGTCGAACTCGAGCATCCACCTCTTGCGAAGGTCATCTGCCAATCGGGAGGCTGGTTCGACCAGCTCTGGTTTCTTGGACAGTGGCAGCACGGCCAATTTGTATGGCGCCAGCCGGGGATCCAGGCGCAGCACAGTGCGGGTTTCTCCGTTCACTTCTTCTTCATCGTATGCATCGATGAGAAATGCGAACGTCGTCCGGGTGGCGCCTGCAGCAGGCTCTATGACGTGGGGGAAGAAGCGCTCGTCTGCCTCCTGGTCGTAATAGCGCAGATCGACTCCGCTGGCCTCAGAGTGCTTTCGCAGGTCGAAGTCCGTACGGTTGGCGATGCCTTCGAGCTCGTCCCAACCCC
>CALCCX010000618.1 GCA_937900165.1 uncultured Acidimicrobiia bacterium
TTGTGTTTTTTTTTTTTTCAAGCAGAAGACGGCATACGAGATATATCAGTGTGACTGGAGTTCAGACGTGTGCTCTTCCGATCTGAATCAGAGTTCGTGTTGTACGCTGCGGGGATGCAGAGACGGATCTTCGGCATCGAGAACGAGTACGGGGTCACCTGCACGTTGCGCGGCCAGCGTCGCCTCAGCCCCGACGAGGTCGCCCGCTATCTGTTCCGCCGAGTGGTGTCGTGGGGGCGCAGCTCCAATGTCTTTCTCGGCAACGGTGCCCGCCTCTATCTCGACGTCGGCAGCCACCCCGAATACGCCACACCGGAGTGTGACAACGTCCGTGACCTGGTAATACACGACAAGGCCGGCGAACGCATCCTCGAACAACTTCTCACCAGCGCCGAGGAGCGCCTCGGCGACGAGGGTATCCACGGCGACATCTACCTGTTCAAGAACAACACCGACTCCGCCGGAAACAGCTATGGCTGCCACGAAAACTATTGCACCAGCCGACGCGACGAATTCGGCTCCTACAGCGAAGTGCTGATTCCGTTCCTGGTGAGCCGCCAGATCTACGCCGGGGCAGGCAAGGTCCTCCAAACCGCTCGCGGGGCGATGTACTGCGTCAGCCAACGAGCCGAACACATCTGGGAAGGGGTCTCGTCGGCCACCACCCGTTCTCGCCCGATCATCAACACCCGCGACGAACCCCACGCCGACGCCGAGCGCTATCGACGCCTCCACGTGATCGTCGGCGACTCCAACATGAGCGAATACACCAACTTCTTGAAGGTCGGGACCTGTGCATTGATGCTCCGAATGCTCGAGGAGCCGCAAGTGGTGCTGCGCGACATGACCCTCGAGAACCCGATCCGGGCGATCCGCGAGATCAGCCACGACATGACCTGCACCCGCAGGGTGAGGCTGGCCAACGGCCGCGAAGTATCTGCCCTCGACATCCAGAGCGAGTATCTCAATCGTGCTCTGCGCTTCGCCGAGCACCACGACATGAGCGACCAGGAGCAGCTCGCGCTCGACATGTGGGAGCACTGCCTCACCGCGTTGGCCGACGACCCGATGCAACTCGATCGTGAGATCGACTGGGTCATCAAATACCGGCTCATGGAGGGCTACCGACAACGCCACGGCCTCGAAATCAACGACGCGTAAGACGCGCCCATAGAGCTTAACTACCATGCCAGCAGTAGGGTCCAGGGCTTTTGCTACCGGATGCAAAGCCGTCATCTCTACCAACGTAGAATAACCGCCGACAGGGAATCCAACGACGCCGCGAACGCCCCCGGAACCAC
>CALCCX010000619.1 GCA_937900165.1 uncultured Acidimicrobiia bacterium
AGTGGCGAGATCGTCTGGGGCATCCAACGTGCGCCCGGTCGGCGAACACGACGCCGACGGCCATCTATGCTTATAGGAAAGTGCACGGATGTTGAGTATAGGAGACGCGAGATGACGCCCTGGTCTATCGGTCGGCGGGACCGAACTGCTAAGCCTCGTCATCGGGGGGTCACGCACGTCATCGACACCGGGGTCCCGATCGAACACCTTCGCGGGCAACTAGACGTCGTCGGCGACTTCAGCGACGTCTGGAAATTCGGCTTTGGAACCAGCTACCTGGATCCCACGGCAGCCAAGAAGATCCAGCTTCTGAACGACGCCGACATCCTGGCTTGCTTGGGCGGCACGTTGCTGGAGGCGGCTTGGCTCGATTCGAGCGAAACAGCGTGCTTTGCATGGGCAAAAGACATGGGGTTCTCCTGTGTCGAAGTGTCCAACGGCGCATCAGGAATGCCCCCTGCCGAGAAGAGGCGTCTGATCGAAGTGGCAGCCGCCGACTTTGTGGTGCTTTCAGAAGTAGGGAGCAAAGACCCGGCCGATCCGGTGCTGGCTACGGAGTGGGCAGAAGAAATGGTGGCAGACCTCGAGGCGGGCGCTACCTGGGTGATCGCCGAGGGACGGGAAAGCGGCACCGTCGGGCTGTACCGGCCGGACGGTTCCGTGAAGTGGGAACTGGTCGACGCCATCGAAGGGGCTGTTGGGGTGGACAATGTGATCTTCGAATCGCCAAGGACGTCGCAACAGGCCGCCTTTGTCAGAGCCTTCGGTTCCAACGTGTCACTCGGCAACATCGCACCCCACGACATTCTCGCGTTGGAGTCACTCCGTAGGGGCTTGCGGGCAGACACGTTGTCTCCCGACGTCGATCAAGCTGGGATGCCATGACGAATTTGACGCCGGATCAATATCGCCAAGTCGCCGTTGCCCGCGTCGACTTTGTGTTGGAGCCAGAGACAATCCGGAAGTTCTTCGTCGGGCGTGAGGCCTACCGACGCACTCAATACATCGTTGTCGTGGCCGGGGAAAGCACCGCCCTCGTCCGGGTCGCCAAGGCTTCTGAGGAGCCACTGTTTTCTCCAATCACGAGCGTAGAGTTGATCGCTGGTCCAGACGACTGTGCATTTGTCCGCGATCCAGACGTTGACACCGGCATTGCCTCGCATCTGGCCGCGGCCGCTCGCCGATCCGCTCCGGACAAACGCTGTGTGGTCGTCGTCGGCCGCTATGAGCACCTGAGTTTCATCGTCGATCCTCGGCCCGTCGAGATAGTCGTCAGGGATGTTGTGCCTCCAAAGCCGGCCAAGCTGGTCGACCAGGCGAGGCGAATCATCGACGTGAGCGAGGACCTACCTCCTATCCACCTGATATCAGATGTAGTCGATCTCGACGATCTGCTCGACGAAGAGGGTGAGTTTCTTCTGCCGTGTGCCGGTGCAGCGACGGATGGTGATCGAGCGACCCTCAGCTACCTCGACCAACGACCAGAGAAGAGGGATTGGACTCTGATTGGTTGCGCTCGGTCGCAACAGATTCACTCGTGGTTCTACGAAGACAACGCCCCGAGCCGAGATTTCTGCCCGAGGAGGCGTCCAACCGAGACCGGAACAGTGGTCCTGACAAAATGTTGCATGCTCGAGTTCGGCATGGAGGTGGAGGCAAACACTGTCTATGTCCCTTGGGGTTCGACCCTCGACGGAGTAAGGGAGGGCCTGGTCGCGGCGTTGGCTCTGTCTGGCCACTCGGACATCAAAGCGCCGGAAAGCGAATCTCCTCACCATGAGGCAGCATCGCCGAGCGCCACTTACATCTGATCGACTATGTCCCGTATCGCCGCCTCCCCTACGTATGCACACTTGTGGGGTACCGAAGAGCTCGGGGTGCATTTCAGCGAGCAAGGCCGGATCGAGTCGTGGCTTTCCATCTTGGCGGCGTTAGCCGAAGCGCAGGCTGCCAACGGCGTCATCCCAGCCCGCGCTGCCGCAGAAATCAGGTCGAGGGCGAAGGTCGAGTTCCTGGATCTCGAGTACATGGCATCCGAGACCAAACGGACCTCGCACTCAACGCTTGGCCTGATCCGCGCCCTCGAACGAATTCTTCCTCCAGACACGGCCCAGTTTGTCTACTACGGGGCAACTGTGCAAGATCTTACGGACACCTGGATGGCCTTGACGATGAAGACCATGGGTGGAATCGCTTGGCGCCGACTCAGGACAATAGAGACCCAAATCCTCGATCTGGCGGTTGAGCACCGAACGACTCCGATGGCTGGGCGAACACACGGTCAGATCGGATCCGCAATTACGTTCGGGTTCAAGCTGGCGTCGTGGGCGGATGAGATCCGTCGCCACATTCACCGCCTTGGAGATGGCCGGACCCGTTGGTTGGTCGGCCAACTAGCCGGTTCGGTCGGGACGCTTGGGTTTTTCGGTGAAAGAGGTCCAGCCGTGCGGTCCGATTTCTGCAACCTTCTCGGGCTTTTCGATCCCGGCATGTCATGGACCACGAGCCGCGATCGAGTCTCTGAGTTCTGCCTCGTACAGGCAATGATCGCGACGCCGATGGCGCGCATCGGTGACGAAGTGTACGAATTGCAACGGCCTGAGATCTCCGAGCTGGGAGAGGCCAATCCACCGGACGCGGTCGGCAGCATCACGATGCCCCACAAACAGAATCCGGAGGGTTCCGAGCATCTCGTAACTCTTGGGCGTATGGTGCGTTCCCAGGCGAACCTCGTGCTCGAATCGTCTGTACAGAGCCACGAACGGGATGGGCGAGGTTGGAAGGCCGAATGGGTTGCGGTCCCCGAAGTCTGCCTGCTCACGGCTGCTTCACTGCGGATCGCAGCCGACCTCATTGGCGGTCTGACTGTCGACGCCGACTCGATGATCGCCAACTTGGAGCGTACCCGCGGATATTGGGCTTCGGAGTGGGCTCTCGTGAGGCTTTCCCGTGACCTCGGAAAACACCAAGCTCAGCAACTGCTCCAGGAGGCACTGAAGCACGGCTGGAGCGCCGGCCTGGATTTCAAAGAGGCCGTAGTTTCCCACCCGGACCTCAGCCTGCATCTCCACGCCAACGAAATCGATCGGGTTCTACGTGAACCGGACACCGCTTCGGCTCCGACAATGGTTGACGCTGTCATCGCCAGAGCCGACGCGGAAAGGCGCGAAGAGGCAGAACAGTGGCCCTGAGCACGCCAGAACGGTTTCCACTCGCTTTCCTGCCGACGCCTCTCCAGCATGCCGATCGGCTGGGCGCCAGGCTTGGTGTTGAGCAACTATTCATCAAACGCGACGACCTCACCGGATTCAGCCTTGGTGGCAACAAGGTGCGCAAGCTCGAGTTCCTGATCGCAGACGCGCTCTCCCAGGACGCCGACACGATTCTGGTGATGGGAGGTCCAAAGTCCAATCTGTGCCAGGCCACTGCGGACGCGGCTCGAGTCGCCGGGCTCGCCTGCGAGCTGGTCCTGTACGGCGACCGGCCAACCCCGGTCCCGGTCAACCTGGCCCTTGCCGAGGCGAACGGCGCCGTTGCCCGGTTCACCGGCGAGGCCGAGCGATCATCGGTAGACGTGTATGCAAAACAACGAGCCGCTGCCTTGGAGTCCGATGGGCATCGGGTCTATGTAATACCGAGAGGTGGAGCGACTGCGGTGGGGGCAGTTGGCTACCACCGGGCGGCAGCCGAGATCGTGGCTCAGCTGAGCGAACAGGGCCTCGAAACTGCCTCCTTGTTCATCTGCGTTGGATCGGGAGGCACTCTTGGTGGCGTTGCTTCCGGAATGGCGGCACTGGGTGCTTGTTGGCCGCTAATCGGCGCCTCCGTAAGCCGCGAGTGTGACGAGGCCAGGAGCCAGGTCCTCGCCATCGCAGGCGGATGTGCTCGGCTCCTTGGCACCGAGGAGCCAACGCAGAAGCTGAGTCTGGCAATGGTCGACGCCCGAGGACCTGGCTACGGCGAGGCCTGGTCTGAGGCCTCAACGGCGGCTGATCTTGCTCGCCGGAATGAGGGGCTGATCCTCGATCCCGTCTACACGGCGAAGGCTTTCGCGGCGCTGGTCCACATGATCGACGGCGGACTGGAAGGACCTGTGGTGTTCTGGCATACGGGTGGAACGACTACGGCGATCGACGCTGCCCCACGAAGGGATTTCCAATGACCGACAACCGCCATCGGCCGGCTGGGCCTTCGGACCTCGCACCTGCTCAGGTGCTGATCGACGCGGGCTTTGCCACCGAGATTGATGATGCGCCGTTCCTGCACCACGGGCTGAATCCCGCCGACATGGCGCACATTCTTGATCTCGACGGTCGACAACTCGTGCCGGCGGACGCTCTTCGGGATCTTGCCCGTGTTCTGTTGGAAGCCCATGCCACCAAGCCAGAGGACTTTCCATACGATCCAGCCTTCGGGGAGACGTACAACTGCCGCGAAAAGCATTTTTCGGAGGCCATCGGCAACGCATCTGGTTGGTTGCACGCCGGTCGGCCGCGCCGGGAAGCGGCTCGGGTCGCCATGCGCCTGGTCCTGCGCCGGTTGTGCGCAGAGCTCGCCATCGCCGGAGCAGATTTCGTCGAGGCCGTGGCCGCCGTCGCGATAAATCATGCAGAGAGCTACATGCCGGATCAGACCTACCTCCAACACGCCCAGCCTTCCACATTCGGTCACTACGTGCTCGGATTTGCGGGCCCGGCAATCCGCGACGTCAACCGGCTGCTGGCTGAACTCGAGTCTGTGAATCTAAGTCCAGGAGGTGCGGGTTGTGTGAACGGTACGCGGCTTCTGGATGACCGCGGGTTGATCGCCGGCTCTCTCGGGTTCGACGGAATCATCGAACACACTCGAGACGCCATGTGGCAGACGGACGTCCTCGTCTCGCTGTTGTCGATCACAACGAGCCTCGTGTCGAACGAGAGCAAGCTCGCAGAGGATCTGGAGATCTGGTCCAGCCCAGAGTTCGACTACATCGATCTGGCGGGCCCCTATACCCGATCGAGCGTGCTGATGCCGCAGAAACGCAACCCATACGCCCTTTCGATTGTACGTGGGGCCTCCGGAGTGCTCATCGGGAGACTGTCCGGGTTCCTGGCGGTCATCAAGACGCCTTCGGCTCGGAGTGACAACTACATCTATGCGTACGGTGAAGTACCAAGGGCGATCGACCTCGCCCGTCGTATCACAGAGCTGATGACGGGCGTCATCTCAACTGTCGACGTGAATCGTGAGCGCTTGGTTGACCAGCTGCACCAAGGGTTCTCACAGTCGACCGACCTCGCAGAATACGTGATGCTGGAAGCCGGCATCGACTATCGAACCGCGTACCGGGTGGTCGGCATCACGGTGCGGGAGGTGAGCCGCAAGGGCGGACGGGGAGTAGACATAACCGGAGCAGACATCGACGCAGCAGCTACCGAGCTGCTCGGGGCTCCAATCGGAATGCGAGATGTCGACCTGACAGAGGTCCTTGATCCTCGACACATAGTGCAGACCCGCAAGGCGCAAGGAGGAGCGTCTCCCGGGACGGTCATCGAGATGGCGGAGGGTCTGACCCGGGCCGCCAGAGTCGCCAGAACCTCTGCCCAACAATCCTTGGCGAACTTCGATCACGCCGAGGGCGAGGTTTTGCAACGCACGAGGGAGGCGGCAAATGGCATGTGAATCAAGCTACCGAATATTCGAATTCGCATCCAAGCGAATTCGAAACGTAACAAACTCGCGAGGCACGGTCTGCAAGCCATTGCAGCTCTGTCGAAGGGATGCTGGACGAAGCCACCACCGAGATTCGGCTGAAGCGCGGACCCTCGTATTCGCCGAAGGCCTCGACTTCCAAATCAGCGAGTCGTTTGCCATGTTTCGTTGCAACGTGGGAAATCGCGAGGGTGAAACAGGACGCTACCGCGCTCAACAGCATCTCGGTCGGCCGGGGTCCGGTATCGTCGCCCCCAACTTCGATCGGCTCATCGACCGTCAGCTCGAACTGGCGGACTTTTACTTGACACCGATACCCGCCGTTCCAGCGGGAGGAGACGCTTCTCATGGATGATCAGTCTAAGGGGCGCACGCCAGAGCCTCGCCTTCCCGGAGCGATCCGGGTTGTAAACGTGGGGCTCGACCTACTCGCCGAATCCGTGCAGCGGCAAGGACATGAGGTTGTAGCCGTCGATTGGCGGATCCCAGCGGCCGGTGATGAGCAGATCATTCAAGTGCTCGAACGACTGATGGGGCGTCACTCAGCGCGCATCGACACGGCCAACGCCGAGGTCTTCCGACGGCTCGATACTGCGTCGCCAATGCTCAACGGCATGGCCAAAGCAGGCGACGTGCTTCCCGTGATGGGTGATCGCACGATTCTTCATTCGGGTCCTCCGCTCGAATGGTCAGATTTTTGCGATCCGCTTCGCCGCTCGGTGAGGGCGGCAATGATGGCCGAGGGCTGGGCTGCGGACCGGGAGGAGGCCGAAGAGCTCGTCGCGTCTGGAACGGTCGAGCTCGACTCGGCCAATCACCATGACACGGTTGTTCCCATGGCCACTGCGATCGGGCCGAGCGCGCCGATGTTTGTGGTCGGGTTCGAAGGCCATGTGGCCTACTCGCCGATAAACCAAGGACCGGGCAAAACGGCTTGGTTCGGTGTCGACGAGCCCGAGTCCGTGAGGCATCTGGTGTGGTTGGCCGAGGTCGCCGGGCCAATCCTCAGCAGAGCGATCGAGTCTGCCGACCCCATAGATGTTTTTGCGATGGCCACCCAAGGCCTCCATATGGGTGACGACCTCCATATGCGTACCCAGGCAACCGGTAACCTGTTGCTGCGCCATCTGTTCAGCGCCCTCGCGGAGACGGCGGACGGACGTCTCCCGGAATTCGCCCGGTTCTGGAGCGCGAACCACCTGTTCTTTCTCAACATCGCCATGGCCGCGGCCAAGGCAACGACCAATTGGGCAGCCGAAGTGCCAAATTCGAGCATCGTCGTCTCCATGGCCCGGAACGGAACCACATTCGGTATCCGCGTTACCGGCGCTGGGGATGATTGGTTCGTCGTACCTGCACCTCCTGTCCAACACGCCATCTACTACTCCGGATACGGGCCAGATACCAGCGCTCCAGACATTGGCGATAGCGCGGTTCTCGAACTCATCGGGTTAGGAGGTCCGGCAGCCGCAGGAGCTCCGGCCGTGGCCGCGTTCGTGGGCGGCACCATGGCAGACGCTCGGGCGGTGACCCAAGAGACGTCGCATATTTCGGTAGGCAGAAGCAGCCGCTTCACGATCCCGGCACTCGATTACGCGGGAACCCCGGTTGGCGTCGACATCCGCAAAGTCGTCGAGCTTCAGATCACGCCGTCAGTCAGCACCGGAATCCTCCACAAGACAGATGGCACAGGCCAGGTGGGAGCCGGCATCGCGGTCGCTCCGATCGAGGTGTTCCGAGACGCCTTGGTGGCCCTGAACGCCAGACTTGCATGACGTCGGAATGGATCGCTCGCAAAAGCCTTAGTTGAGCCAGGCGTCAATCGAGGCGGCGAGTCGAGCAGCAGCTTCCGCTAGCTGGTCAGGGGACGCGGACACATAGGAGAGGCGGAGATGGGCAGGTCTTGGTATGTCGACCGCGAACGCTGAACCAGGCACGAATGAGACTCCGTGCTCGATTGCGATAGGGAGCAGGTCGGCGGTAGTGGAGCCTGATGGAAGGTCGCGGTGGAGCTCGGCCCATAGGAACATGCCGCCGTCAGGCGGGGTGAAGGTGAGGGCGTCACCCAGATTGGCGGCCAGCCCGCCCATCAGGGCGTCGCGGTGCACCTGATACCAGGGCGCCAGCGATGCGCGGTGTTTGGGAAACCAGTCTGCGTCACCTACGAGCCTGGTCGCGATGTGCTGGGTCAGCGTTGAAGTGTGGAGGTC
>CALCCX010000620.1 GCA_937900165.1 uncultured Acidimicrobiia bacterium
CTACTGATGAAGATGCTGGTGACGAAGGATATTGTATGATGGAGGGTAAGAGTCTACACTGGTATAGTAAGTTTTGCAAAAAGCATTAAAATTATGAAAAAAAAGAATATATAGATTTTTTTTTTTAATGATACGGCGACCACCGAGATCTACACTCTTTCCCTACACGACGCTCTTCCGATCTGACAGCCGCACGTCGAAGTTGGCTTGTGAGGTTCCATTGCTCCCATTTCGGGAACTCTCGTGTGGTTGCGTACACAGCCTTGGCCAATGAATGTGCTGTCACCCACCCGCCAATAGATCGAAAGTCTCGCATGGACCCAGCATGGATCTAGCGCGTGACAGAAATACCGACTGGTGTTTGCGCCTTGAAGTTGCCCGCCGGCTTGCAACAGCACAATCGTCTGTAGCTGTAGCTGTAGCTGTAGCTGTGGCTGTAGCTGTGGCTGTGGCTGTGGCTTTCGTTCTCAGTTTCTGGCGGCTTCTACTCTGGTTATGAGGAAGCGGCCCATGGCGGTGAGGATCGACTTGGGGTCTCCTTCTGGGAGGATGGCGATCGCGTCCTCGGCCGTTTGCAGACGGGCTTCGCATTCGTCGAGGCTGGCTGATACGAAGCCGCCTGATCTCACCAGTTCTATGACTTCGGCTACCGAATCGTCTGCGAATGGTCGCTCTGCGGAGAGTAGATCACGAATCCGGCTTCCATCTGGGCCGACCAGGCCATGCAGCACCGGCAGCGTGTAGACCCCCTGGTTGATGTCAGAGCCGGCCGGTTTGCCGATGGTGGCCGCGTCGGCCACGAGATCCAGGGCGTCGTCGGTGATCTGAAACACCATGCCGAGCTCCCAAGTAGCGGTCGACACCGCTTCGACTATCTCGCTGGAAGCATCGGATGAGAGGGCGCCGAGCCTGGCGGAGGTGCGGATGAGGCTCGCAGTCTTGCCGCCGATAACCCGGTAGTAGTCGTCTGGGCCGTGGGTCACGTCCCCCTCGAGTTGCAGTTCGAGGGTTTGGCCTTCGACCAGCTCTGCATATGTCCTGGCCAGGAGCTTGACCGCATCGAGGCCCAGCGAATCCGCGGCCAGCTCCGACGCCCTCGCCATGAGAAAGTCGCCGGCCAGGATTGCGATGGTGTTGCTCCAGTTGGCGTTGACCGAGACGGCCGCCCGCCTGACGTCCGCCTCATCGATTACGTCGTCGTGATAGAGGCTTCCGATGTGGATCAGCTCGACGGCCGCGCCTGCATCGATTGCCCGTCCGTCGAGGTTTGGTCCGAGCTCGGCGGTGAGCTGCGCGAGCAATGGTCTGAACCGTTTGCCCCCGGCCGCCAATAGGTGCTGGGCGATCTTGGTGAGGAATTGGTCCTGAGATGTCGACGCCTCAAAAAGGCGAGCCTCGACTTGCTCGAGCCGCTCCCACACCTCGGGAATAGTGATCAGGTCCTTTAGTGCCAGTGCATCCATTCCGAATATCCGAGTATGGGGATCGTGATCGCAATGGTAGTGAATCGTACAGAACCCGCAGTTGGGAGGTCAGACCCGGCTTCGGGATTGTTTGGTGACCCCTCGGCGTTGATACTTGTACAAGGAATTGGGGACGAGGCAGCCCGAGATGGGCGGTTGGTCCTTCGGAGTATGACTCTTCGGCCGACGGGAATGGCGGAGGGGGTATCGCAAGCCCAGAGCTATACTCCCGGATGCGTCTCCGTTGTCCCAGGTCACGGAGATGTAGAACCATTTAGGAGGCTGAACGCCTGTGTTTGAACGTTTCACAGATCGGGCGCGACGGGTTGTTGTCCTGGCGCAAGAAGAAGCCCGGCTTCTGAACCACAACTACATCGGTACCGAGCACATCCTGCTCGGTCTCATTCATGAAGGCGACGGTGTCGCGGCCCGCGGCCTGGAGGGCCTAGGGATCAGTCTCGATTCTGTGCGCAGCCAAGTCGTAGAGATAATCGGCCAGGGACAGCAGTCGCCGTCCGGTCACATCCCCTTCACTCCGAGAGCCAAGAAGGTCCTCGAGCTCAGTCTGCGTGAGGCTCTGCAATTGGGTCAACTACATCGGGACCGAACACATCCTGCTCGGCCTGATCCGCGAGGGTGAGGGCGTAGCCGCCCAGGTTTTGCAAAAACTCGGCGCAGATCTAGATCGGAAGAGCACACGTCTGAACTCCAGTCACACTGATATATCTCGTATGCCGTCTTCTGCTTGAAAAAAAAAACATCCCTCATACCCTTCCATCACGTCTTGTCACCCTCACTGATC
>CALCCX010000621.1 GCA_937900165.1 uncultured Acidimicrobiia bacterium
GAGAATGTGCAGTCGCGGATCGGACTCGAGTGCGCATGTAGGAATTTAAGGTTGGGTCCTCCATGGTTAAGATTATGTTGTTGTTTTTTGTTGTTTTTTTTTTTTCAAGCAGAAGACGGCATACGAGATATATCAGTGTGACTGGAGTTCAGACGTGTGCTCTTCCGATCTAAAGCCCCTGGCCGACGAATATCCATTTCACTGCTGTCCGTGATGGTGGGCGCGGCGCTGATCACGATCGGTCCTTCCGCCCAGCCCGCGGTCGCGGCCTCTGACATCGAACAGTGTTTCATTGACAGCATCAATGATGCGAGGGCCGACGCGGGAGTCGCTGCGCTCGAATGGGTTGAAGATCTCGTCGCCTACACCCGGCAGCACTCCGCCGACATGGCTGCGGCCGGGGAATTGGTTCACTCGACGTCGTCGGAGATGTCGGCGGCGTTGCCGTCTGGTTGGACGGCGTGGGCGGAGAACATCGGTTGGCAGTCGAATCCGGCTTTGCCCGACTGCTCGACCATGTTCGATTCGTTCATGGACTCGGCCGGACACCGAGACAATCTCATGAATCCGGCGTTTGAGTTCGCCGTGACCGGCGTCTACATAGATGGTGCGGGGCAGCTCTGGACCACCCACGTCTTCTTTTCCAATCCCGACTACTCTCCGAATTTCGAAGGAACCTTCGCAGACGATGACGGCTCACCCTTCCAGGCAGACATCGAAAAGATTGCCGCGGCGGGAATCACAAGTGGATGTACGCCAGAACGTTTCTGCCCGGGCCAGTCGGTTACCAGAGGTCAAATGGCCGCCTTCTTGAATCGCGCCCTCGAACTGCCGGCCGCCGGAGATTTCGGGTTTGTAGACGCAGGCGGCCTGTTCTCAGACGACATCAACCGAGTAGCAGCCGCTGGCATTACCTCGGGCTGTAGCGCGGATCGGTACTGTCCTTCTGAGCTGATAACACGAGCCCAGATGGCCGCCTTCATGACGAGGGCCCTAGACCTACCTCCTGCGCCATCCGCAGGTTTCAGCGACACAGTCGGTCACAGCTTCGCAGACGAGATCGACCGGCTGTCGGCTGCAGGTGTAACTCTCGGATGCGGCGGCGGCCAGTTCTGCCCCAACGACCCGGTGACCAGAGGCCAAATGGCTGCGTTCCTCGTGCGAGGCCTCGACCTGTAGTCGTCCGAGAACGCGTTGACCTGGGCCCGACCGGTCCGTCACCCACCCTCGAGAATCGGATCCCACCTCGTCTTGGCCAGCCGAACCAGCCAGGCGACTATCACAAGCAGCAGCATGACACCTCCGGTCAGCCAGGCCGGACCGGCGCTCGCATATATGGCTGGAGCTGTGACAGCACCAATTCCTGCTGCCAGAAGGCCGACGGCCTGAATCAAGCCTTGCGCTTCTGCGACCTGACCCGGTGGGCTCGCCCTCGCCATTGCGACCTCCGCAGGTGTATTGATGAACGGGAACACCACCGCCTGGAGAATCGCCACGACGATGAGGATCGACAGACCACCGGCAGCTCCCAACGCGCCTACCAGAGGGGCCTCGACAACCAAGGCGATCATGGCAATCCTCAGCGGGTTTCGACGATCGGCCAACCTACCTGCCAAAGGAGTGAGGATGATGGTCGGCACCACCAACGCGAGGAAACTCAAACCGATGAACGAAACGCTGCCGCCGAGATCCGACACGTAGCGAGCCCAGATCGAATCCAGCACCCCGATGACCAGCCACTGGGACGCACCCAACATCACCGCCGCTCCTGCCACCGGGTTGACGACCATCACCCTGAGCGGAAGCCGTTTCACCGCCGGCGGAGAGACCGACACCTCAAGTCTGACCAGGAACAAGAGGGTGGTGGCGGTCAAGACTGCCGGCGCGATGAATGGCGCGTCCGGTCCAAAGCTTTCGGAGAGGAAGGCGCCAGCGGGCGGGCCAATGACAAATCCGATGAGAACCGCGGTAGTCAGGGTCGAGAGCGCCCGACCAGGATCTCGAGGTTGCCAACCGATGACAACCCGTCTGGCGGCGGGCAGGCTCGCTCCCTCCGCCAGTCCGAGGATCGCCCGAGCGGCCACCCATTGCCAGAGCTGCACCGCGTAGACCATTGAGATGAGTGCCACGATCGTCAGGATGCCACCGGCGAGAATCATCACCCTCTCGTGCCCCCGGTCTGCAAACCGCGAGAGGGTCAGACTGCCGATCAAGGTCGTCAGAAAAGAAGTTCCAGCTATCAAACCCAAGGCCCACGTCTGGAACCCGAACCGATCCTGGATGTCCGCCAATAGAGCCACAATGACCCCAATGGCCAGGGTCTGGGTCGCAACCACAACCAGTAGCGCAACCCGACTCAATCGCAAAGACCCAGAAGACATCGAGCGAGGTTGGCCGGGCGCGGCGCGCGAAGCAAACTCCGACAGCAGCGACTCGACTCGTGTAGTTTGACTGTCACCACAAACGGGAGGAAAACACCTTGACTATTCGTATCAGCAAGCGCGCCGCCGGCGCGATTCTGATTGGCGTGCTGCTGGTCGTGCCCAGCGTGGCGTTAGCCAATCATCAGTTCGACGACGTCGGCGACACCGGGACGCACGTACCCGGGATCGAGTGGATGGCCAGCAGCGGCGTAACTGCAGGCTGCGACAGCAACAACTTCTGCCCAGGGGACAATGTCACCAGAGCGCAGATGGCGACGTTTATGTATCGGCTGTCTGGCAACGCTTCTGGGATCTCCCCGAGTGTGAATGCTGCGTCGGTGGACGGTATGGACATCGTCACCGAGGCCATCGCCGTGTCGATCCCCTTTGGTGAATCAAGAACGCTCGCCACGAACGGTCCACTCACGATCTTCGCCAACTGCATACAGGATGATGGGGGATTTGATTACCTGCGGGTGTTCGTGGAGAGTTCAGAAAATGGTTCATACTCGGGGACGTTCGCGTTGACAGCCAACGTCGCCGAGGAGGACCAAGCTGAGTCCGTATCGACCGGCAATCTTTTCAACTCCTTTGAATGGTTCGATCCTTTGCTGCTCTCCGCAGGGGGAGATACGCTGAACTTCAACTCCATGTACGCACATGTGATTATCAATGGCGGTGGGCATGATTGCTTCATCGCCACGGGCATTTCTGCCTCCAGCTGATCGAAGAGGCGTCCAACCATCTCAGGGCCCCTGGATCTCCCCGGGGGCCCTGAGATGTGTGCTGAACGCCGGAATAGCGCACAGACGGGCCCAAACCGGCGCGGGCGTTTGCGCAAACAAACCCCGTTAGTGAGCGAAGCAGACGACTCGAAGTTGCCGTGGGCGTTGACGGGCTCGAACCGCCGACCTCTTCCTTGTAAGGGAAGCGCTCTTCCAGCTGAGCTAAACGCCCTCGGGTGCCGCCAATCGTATCTGCGAGCGCGCTTTGACACAACGTCACTCGAAAGGATTCAAGTTGGGTACTCGGCAATGCCGAGAGATAGAGAGACCTGCCTGTAGCATCCCGACACTTCCCCCGGAGGCGTGAGAACATTGGTTACTCGGCGGCGTTCCGCTGAATCTGAAGCACGTGAAGACCCGATCCGCCAGTATCTGGATGGCATTGGCGTCTATGACCTGCTGACTGCAGATGACGAGGTCCGCCTCGCCAAGGCCATCGAGCGCGGGCATAAGGCCTCGACTGCCTTGGCCACGCAGGATGATTTGAGCGACGATGACCGGACCAAGCTGGACGTGGTGGCCAGTCGCGGGGACGCAGCGCGCCAAGAGTTCATCCGATCCAATCTGCGCCTGGTCGTATCGATAGCCAAGCGTTATTCGAAATCAGGCTTGCCACTCCTCGACCTCATCCAAGAGGGCAACCTCGGTCTTATCAGGGCGGTGGAGAAGTTCGAATACCGCAAGGGTTTCAAGTTCTCGACTTATGCGACATGGTGGATCCGTCAGGCGATCACCAGGGCGATTGCCGACAAAGGCCGAACGATCAGGGTCCCCGTCCACATGATGGAAACGATCACTCAGGTCCGGGGAGCGGAGAACCACCTGACCAAACGTTTGGGTCGCAAGCCCACCCCCGAGGAGATCGCCCTCGAATCCGGCATCACCGAAAAGAAGGTCCTCGAAGCGATGAAGATCGCCCCCGAACCGATCTCGATTTTCGAACAAGTTGGCGACGATGACGCGACCCTCGGCGATTTCATCGAGGACGTCGAGGCAGAAGCACCCTTCGACATCGTTTCGGCCGATCTCCGCAAGCGCGATCTGGCCGAAGTACTGGAGCGCCTGAACGATCGCGAGCGCACCGTTCTAATGATGCGTTACGGCCTCGACAACGGTATCCCTCGGACACTCGACGAAGTCGGATCCCAATTCAATCTCACCAGGGAACGGATTCGCCAGATCGAGGCAAAGGCCCTCGCCAAGCTCCGCCACCCCTCCAGCCCTGGCGGCATTCGCAGCCTGGCAGCCCTGGAACCCTGAGCGAGAAGTCTCCGCAGCCCACACGAACTTTCGGCTGTAGTGCGGATATATCCGTAGCCGAGCCTAAGGTTGCGAACTCCGTCTCTATATGATCATCCAGTCGGTTTGGACGACGGTTTCGGTGCCGTCGTCAAGGATCAGACATCGAATGCTGATCGGACCGACCGGTAGGTCATGGAATGCGAATCGACCGAGATGATCGGATTCGACTGAACGGACCTCGTCTTTGTAGCGCAGCTCGACCGTGGCCTGCTGGGGAGGTACGAGCTGGCCGATCAGCCGGCGGGCCTCGTCTGACATCATCACGACTTCAATCTCAACTCCAGGCGCCCTGAAGGTGAGCTGACGAGCTTCGCCTGTGCTCCGCACACCGGCCAATTCTTCTTCGCTCGAATCGAAAACCAGCTCTGCCAGCTCCGCGTCAATCGACCGCCACTCGAAGGCCGCCTTGGCGAACTCGGTCACGAAGGCCGGGACAGGATCGCTGTGAGCGAGTCCGCCTGCCAGCTCGGCGAGGAGCTGCTCGTCGGTCAACGGTTCAGTCACCTGCTCCATCCCTTCTTTCCGCTGCGGCCATCAGCGTGCGCAACCTGTCAAGACACCGGGCCCTCGTCGGACCAATGCTGCCGATCGGTCGGCCGATGATCTCTGCAATTGTTTCATAATCCAAGGGCGGATCGGTCGTCAGGAGCCGGAGGAGTTGTTGAGAGTCTTCAGGAAGTTGCCGAAAAGCCACAACCAGCGTTGCTCGGTCCTCACTGTCAACAAGCAACTCATCGAAGCCGACGGCGGTGGTGTCTTCTACATCGAACTCGAAATCAGTAGGGGTCTGGCGCCTTTGCATCTTTGAGGTGCGGATTGCTTCGTGGCGGGTGGTGGTCGCCAGCCACGATGCCAAGCCATCTGGATTGCGAATCCGGTCGCAATGCTCGACAAGGCGGAGCCACACGGTCTGTGCCACGTCGGCCGACGCTGCCTCGTCCAGCCGAAAGGATCTCACGACAGACCAAACCAACCGTTCGTAACGCTCGACGAGTTGGTTCCAGGCTTGCGAGTCCCCCCCTCCGGCCGCAGCCAACAGTTCAGCAGTCGACAGATCTTGCACCGATCGGAACCCTAAACCTGCCCTGCAGTTTCTCGGCATCGCACCGTTGATTTTCTGTTGAGTCTCGAGCTTCATCAATTGACTAGAGCGATTGGCAAACCAGGAGATACGGCTTTGTCGAAAAGAAAGCCTGTATCAAGATTCGCCTGTCGATCTCTGGTCCGTCGAGTCAACCAGGGAGTGACTCTCTCACACGGGTCCTCGTGTCCAAGGGGTAGGACCGTTCAGGTCGCACGAGGACGATATCGGGGGGGAGGCCCAAGGGAAAGCCTCCCCTTCGACCTGTGAGCCGCTCACGCGGCCCTGACTGCTTCAGCCGGTGGGATGCGAGCCGCCCGAATCGCAGGATAGAGACCGGCGATCGCGCCGATCAACAGGGCTACACCGACGCTTGCCAATAACCCAAAAATGGGAACGGCCAACGTCAGCTCACGGTTCACTGCATAGACGGCGGTTATGGATGCTCCGATGAGGGTACCCAAGACTCCCCCGATTCCGGCAAGGAGCACGGACTCCAACAGGAACTGGAGTCGAATGTGGCGGGCTGTCGCGCCTAGGGCCCGTCTGACCCCAATCTCCATGCGGCGTTCCATCACCGACATCACCATGATGTTGGCGATCGCCACCCCTCCGACCAACAGCGCAACCGCGCCCAGCCCGATCAGCAGGCTGGTGAGGGCCTCATCAGCAGCTTGCCTGGCTACCAGTGCGTCGGAGGGCCTGGTGACGAGAACTCGATCGGGGTTCTGCGGATTGACGGTCGCAGGTATCACGTCGACCACGTCACTCACGAGGTTCGGACTGACCCTCGCATACAAGGCGGTCGGTTCGAGATTCGGATCAAACAACGCTCTTGCGGCGCCCTCGCCGATCATCACGGAACGTTCGAGGTCTGGGTGGAGCGTCATCGAATCGAGCACACCGATCACCGTGAACCACGTGCCGTCTATGTACACCGCGACATTCAGACCGACGTCGAAAATACCAAGCCGCTGCGCTGCGACGCTCCCTAGAACCGCCACCGGTACATCCGCTGTGGCTTCGTCGAGGAACCTCCCATCGACCACATCCACGTTCAGGACGTCCGCCAGATCGGTCCTGGCGGCTATCACCGAAAGTCCCCCGGTCTCCAGCTCTGGGATGAGATCGGTTCTGCGTACTGTCGCGTCTATCAGGGAGGCGGCGCTGGTTCGTTCCACCGGACCAACCCTGCCAAGCATGTTGATCGATTCGACCGGCAGAGACTGGGCATTCCCGAACACGCCCTGGCCTGGAGTCACTCGCAACAAGTTCGTGCCCAACCGATCGAGGGATGCAAGCAGGTCGGCGCGTCCCGACGCCGAAATGCCCAACACTGCAACGATTGCGGCGATCCCGATGGCGATCCCGACCGCGGTGAGTGCCGATCGCCCTGACCGCGATCGAAGACCGGTCAATCCGAGCCTGGCGGCATCGCCGATCCTCAGCCGGCTCCTCATAGGACCTGAGTCTCAGTCATGACCCCGTCTCGAATTTGGAGCCGCCTTGGGAAGCGTGCTGCCACCTCGTTGTCATGGGTGATGACGACGATGGTTGATCCTGCATCGTTCAGGTCGACCAGCAACTGCACTATGTCGTCGGTCGTTTTCGAATCGAGGTTGCCGGTCGGCTCATCGGCGTAGACAATCGCAGGATTGCCAACCAGGGCTCTGGCAATTGCTACCCGCTGGCGCTCACCGCCGGACAACTGAGTGGGCAGGTGGTCAATCCGATGGCCTAAGCCGACCCGCTCGAGGGCATCGATGGCCAGCCGTCGGCGATCAACCCTGGGGACACCCTGATAGAGCAGACCATCCGCGACGTTCCACAGCGCTGAGGTTCCGGACAACAGAAAGAACTCCTGGAAAATGAATCCCATCTGGCTAGATCTGATGCCGGACAAGCGCCGGTCCGACAGGCGGGCTATGTCTTCGCCGCCAATGATCACTTCGCCTTCGGTTGGTACATCGAGGGCGCCCATGATGTTCAGTAGTGTCGACTTGCCAGACCCGGACGGACCGACGATCACCACCAATTCGCCTCCTTCGACATCAAGATCCACCCCCCGCAACGCCTCAACAGGCGGGGGCCCCGGATACACCTTGGTCACGCCCCTCAGCCCGAGGACTGGTTCGCTCACTTCGGAACCAGGACCGTGTCACCTTCGGAGATGTCTCCGGTCACCTCGACCAGTCCGCCGACGAAGGTACCGATTTCGATGGCTACAAGAGTCGCCTGGCCGTTCTGCTCCTTTTGAAGCGCGTACCCGCCGTTCGACAGGGCCAGGAGTGCGTTGACCGGCACCGCAAGTACTCCGGACGCTCGGTCGGTCTCGAGTTCCACATCCACCGGAGATTCATCGAATTCGAAGTCGGAAGCGCTCCCAGAAATGTCGATGATGACCTCGATCACCCGTTCACCGCCAGGCCCTCCGATCGACAGAACCGATCGGCCAATCGACGCCACCGTCCCGGTAACGACTTCGTCGGTGGGCAGGGTCACTTCGACCTGGTCGCCGACGCTTACCAAGTCTTGGCGGTCGACGGGCAAGGACAAACCCACTTCTCGGCTGGTTCCTGTCAGCCCGACAATCGGTACTCCTGGCCCAATGCTTGCGCCAATTTCTACCAACACCTCCCCGACCCTGGCTGGTTGGCCGATGTAGACGATTCGTCCTAGCTCGACAAACGTTTCATCTGACAGACCAAGGTCCGCCCGCCAGTCGGAGATCATGTCGCTGGTTGCCTCATCGAACACATCATCCGGGGTAAATGCCTCGTCGTCATCTGGCGCGTAGCCCAGTTCCTGGAGATTTGCCTCGAGCTGGCGGACGTCCTCGCCGTCCTCGACGCCATTGACGAGGGGTCGCCACATGGGTCGCTGCCCGATGAACACGATCACCGGAGCTCCGTCCACCTCGACCAAGAAGTCTCCCCTACCGATCGTGGATTCTTCGGATGCCACCCCCGTGACCGTCCCGGCGATCTGGGCGGTCACCAGAACCGAATCGCCGAATCGCAGCGTGCCCTCGAAGGTCTCCCGTTCGACGAGGTCGGTCCTGACCACTGTGGCCATCCCGAGTTCCGGTCTTTCGATCACGACCGATTCAGTGTCGTCTGTCGACAGGCGGTCAACCGCCACCACCCCACCGACCACCAGCACCGTGGCGACAACCAACACTGCGATGACGCCCAGCGAGCGCTTCAACACTCACCCACCGATCGTCGGGAACGCAATCAGCGATTGACACTGGCTCAGGGCCGAGTCGAGGTTCGGGTCTGTGGTGTTGATCTCGTTTAGAGGGAATGGCGAACTGCGGCCGTCAAACCCCGGAAAGGGATCGGGAAAATCGACAACACCCTCCTGCCTCATACATTGGGCGAATTCCTGGAGTTGATCCTGGATTGCCGCGCTCAACTCCGGGTCACTCGTTACGTCAATCGGCGACGCCTCTGCGAGAATGCTCACGCATGAATTGAAGGCAAGAAGGAACTCAGGTGAGCTGGTGTCGAGGTTTGACAGACCACCAGCGGGTATGCGAGGAGCTCCACTGGCATCGACCTGGATGTCCGGAATCTCGACGCCGTTTTCTCTCATGCAGGTGGTGAAGGCCAGGAGCCCTTCTTCGAACGACGCCCGATCTTCACCGGAATCTGCCGGACCGCCAGAGCCGTCAGCCGAACCAGCGCCTTCGAGGGACGCCACACCCTCAAGTGGGGTTTCCGAGCCATCTCCGCTGCCGCCACAGGCCGCAACCAACAACAGGAAGGCGATCAGGAGGGTTGGCTTCCGCGCGAGAATCACACCGCGACGTTAGTGGTCAGAGCCCGACAACCGGGAACCAGGTAGACACAACTCGCTGCTCGGTCGCCGGGTTCAGGCCGACCGAACCAGTTGCCACAGTTCGGCTCGGTTCGCCTCGATGGGCAGGCTACTTTCGTTTTTCCTAGGCCTTCCCCTGCCACGTCTTCGATAGAAAGGCTCGCCATCCCAGAAGATGACTCCGCCCCAAACACCCCAATCCTCTCGCCGTTCGAGGGCGCCGGCGAGGCACGCCATCTGCACATTGCACGATCCGCAGATCTTCTGCGCCTCGGCGAGGTCGCTGGATCGTTCCGAGAAGAACAGCAAATGATTCTCGCCGCCACCGCACGCTCCCCCTGCGTAAATGCTTTTGATGTTGTGAATCGTCTGCATGTTTCTCCATGAGTTCTGATGAAAGTTGATGGTTCGGCGCAAAGAAAAGCCGCCGGGCTGAGCCGGCGGCGGTGGTGAGTCGAGGTCTTGTGTCTTCTAGACCTTCTGGACGGACCACCGCGCGGGCGTGTTGATGCCATTCGGGACGGAAAAGAACCCTGCGGTCATCGAAGTTCCGGATGTCATGGACAGCTTCATTTTGATTGGGCTCCTTCCTTCATCAGGCCACACAACGGCGGCGATGGGTAGCAGTGCCATGCACCGCTGGGGCCAACCTATCTGTTGGCACCCGTGGAGGTCAAGCTAATAAACGAGTCCCACATTCGACCAACCTCTTTTCAGGCTCTCCCGGTGGCAGATCGGCCGCCGCCGAACGGTGCCCTCACCGCTATGAGGATGGCGATCAGCAACATCAAGAGCGGGAGACCGAAGAAGGACAAGTTGTCGAGGGGCCAAATTCCGAACTGTTGGAGCAAGATGGCGAACACGAAGCCGAGCAGCAGACCGGCAATAATCGCTGACACGATTCGGCCCTTGACGCGACCAACCGCACCGGCCCTCACCCTGCCTGCCCTGAACAACAGGATCAACAAGGCCAACAGCACGACTAGGAGTCCCAGCACGATGGGGCTTTGCAACGGGTTTCCATCGAACTTGACAAAGAAATCCGCCGCGCACGAGACGCCAGACGCGTCGTGGGCGGCTCTTGCCTGGTAGATGCCCTGCACCACGTTGCGGCCACTAGGAATCGCCGACCAAAACTCCTCCATGTCGTATTGCCCGGTGTCAGAGGAGAGGTCTTCAGGGTTAGAGCCATCGAAGTTTGGGAAACCCCAATCCGCCACCTCTATGTAGGCGGGACCGATGCGAACTTCCACAACACCGCTGAAATCCAGATTGGAGCCTGGCACGCTGCCTTCCCAAGTCACTGTCTCGCCCTCGGTCTTGGGGACGATGATCGGGTTGCCCCTGGTGTCGAAGCTGGGGTCGTAGGCACCAACTGAGTCCATCGCGAAGTCGGCGGATCCGGCGCAGCCTCCGGTGACTCCTGCCCGTGCCGGGGAGGTCTGGACCAGCGTTAAGGTCGTCAGCATCATCAATATCAGCCCGAGCGAAACTACCCGGCGTCTTCCGATCGAACCAGTCAACACCCGTGAACCTCCCGAATAGTTCGATTGCGAGCCTACCTCGGCGGAGGACGCGAATCGATCACCTTGGCCGCACCGTCCAATGGTCGCCGTGCGGGTATGGCAGCTTTATGGCGTCCTGGGGACCCCAGGTTCCTGCGGCGTATGGGCGGACCGAAATATCGGATTCGAGCAGAGGCGTGTAGTGCCGCCAAGACTCCTCGACTTCGTCGGATCGAACGAACAGTGTTTGGTCCCCAACCATCACGTCATACAACAATGTCTCGTAGGCGCCAGGTACATCCTCATCAAAGGCATCCGAGTACCAAAAGTCGAGAGGCATCGTCTCAAGTCTCAGCCGATCTGTTGGAGCCTTCACATCAAACAACAGCTGGAATCCTTCGTCTGGCTGGAGGGTGATCAACAAGACGTTCGAATGTCGCTGACCGCGCTCGTATCGCTCGAACAAGGCGATTGGCGGTTCATGGAAGGTGACGGCGATCTGGGTGAGGCGGGTCGGCATCCTTTTGCCGGTCCTGAGGTAGAACGGCACGCCTTGCCAACGCCAGTTGTCGATGAACACCCGCATGCCCACGAACGTTGGTGTCGTGGACGCAGGGTTGACGTCTGGTTCGTCCAGGTATCCGACCACCCGCTCCCCGTTGACCGTGCCGGCGTCGTATTGCCCGTACACGACGTCCTCGAGAGATCGGAAGAGCACACGTCTGAACTCCAGTCACACTGATATAGCTCGTATGCCGTCTTCTGCTTGAAAAAAAAAAAAAATGCAACATATCCCCCCGCTAGGCTGGACGTTCCACTGTCGCACACTCGGAGAGTTCACGTCGGAGCGC
>CALCCX010000622.1 GCA_937900165.1 uncultured Acidimicrobiia bacterium
CATGTCCGTAGTGATGTGGCTGTAGTTGATGTCACTATCGCAAGCATTCTGTGTTTTTTGTTTTTTTTACTTCTTTCTGTTTCTCTTCTTTGTTTTTTTTTTTTTTCAAGCAGAAGACGGCATACGAGATATATCAGTGTGACTGGAGTTCAGACGTGTGCTCTTCCGATCTAACTGCTCGGCAGTGACGTGCGATTCGCAAACCTAGGGTTGCTGGTCGTCGACGAGGAACAAAGATTCGGTGTCAAGGCCAAAGACAGGATCAAGGAACTGAAGGTCGGAGTCGACGTGTTGACCCTCACCGCCACGCCGATTCCCCGGACATTGGAGATGACTCTGACCGGAGTGCGAGAGGTCAGCAATATCCGAACGCCTCCCGAGGATCGACACCCAATCCTGACCTACGTCGGTCCACTTGATCGCCAGGCCGTTTCGGCAGCGATCCGACGCGAACTTCTCAGAGAAGGCCAGGTCTTCTACGTGCACAACCGGATCCAGTCCATTGATCGGGCGGTCGCCCAGCTGCAGGAGCTGGTACCTGATGCACGTTTCGCAGTCGCCCATGGGCGGTTGAGCGAGGGTCGCCTCGAGCAGGTCATGCTCGACTTCTGGAACCGCGAATACGACGTGTTGGTTGCGACAACGATCATCGAGTCAGGTCTCGACCTGCCCCAGGTCAACACGCTGATGGTGGAACGGGCCGATCTGCTCGGTCTCGCTCAGCTCTACCAACTCCGCGGCAGGGTCGGTCGCGGGACCCAACGTGCCTACGCTTATCTATTCCATCCTGAGGAACAGAGCCTGTCTGAGGGCGCCTATCGTCGGCTGGAGGCAATTGGCGAGTTCACCGATCTCGGATCTGGTTTTCGGCTTGCGATGCGCGACCTCGAAATTCGCGGGGCCGGATCTGTGCTCGGTGAGGTGCAATCCGGTCACATTTCGGCGGTCGGATTCGATCTGTACGTCGAGTTGGTCTCCGAGGCGGTGGCGGAACTGAAGGGCACCCAAGTCGACACCAAGAAGGTCAAAGAGGTTCGCATCGATCTTCCACTCGACGCCCATCTGCCGGAAGGCTATGTGCACGATCAGCAGGCGAGGCTGGAGGCCTATCGACGCTTGGCCCTTGCAGAGACTCATCCTCAGGTCGACGACGTGGCCGCGGAATGGGAGGATCGCTACGGCCCGTTGCCTGCGCAAGCCGCTGGACTCCTCACAACAGCCAGGCTCAGGGTCGAGGCTCTCCGGATCGGACTCACCGAAATCGTGAAGCTCCGCAATGAGTTGCGCATGGCCCCGGTCAACCTCACCCAATCCGAAGAAGTGCGCCTGCAGCGTCTTGCTCCGCGCGCCACACTGAAGGCCTCGGAGGGAGCAATGTTCGTCCCGATGGAATTTGACGAGGACCCTGTCGTTTTTGCTGTGGACTTTCTACCAAGAATGTGGCCCCGGCGATAAATGACGGTTGGCGTGCGTGGGACGGACACCGTGAGCTTGATAGCTGTACCTGGACCGGGTGGTTACCATCCGGTCGCTTTGTTGAGAGGATCCTCGTGCATAGTCGAAAACTGATCGGGATTGTCGCCGTGGCCCTGGTGGCTGCTGCTTGCGGTACGAGCGCCGATGCAGCTGGGCGTGGCGGTGTGGCCGCTACCTATGAGGGCGGCGAGATCAGCGTTGGCGACGTCTATGCCTTTATCCCGATTCCCCAGGATGCAGACACCGTTGACGCTGACCAATTTGCCGGAACCCTCACCAGGTTGATTCTGGACCGAGTCTTCGCCGCAGCAGCAGAACAAGACTACGAAGTCACCGCTGACGATGCCACAGTGGCCGAGAATCTCGCAGTCATCACCGAGTCGATCACCAATGGGGGGCAGATCGAGCTCGATTTGGCTCTCGAAACCAACGGCCTCACGGAAGTGAGTTTGCAGGCGATTGCTCGTCAGCAAGCGATATTCGATGAGGTCAGTATCGCCTTGATCGAGACCCAGCCGGCTCCGGACGAGGCTGAGATGCGCGACCTCTATGAATCGCAGCTCCTGACCATTGCCGAAGTCTGTTCGAGGCACATTCTTGTCGAATCGGAGGAGGAGGCGGTCTCGGCTCTCGATCGGGCTCTCGCCGGAGAGGATTTCGCCGAACTGGCGATCGAACTTTCGACCGGTCCGTCCGGCCCTGATGGTGGTGACCTTGGCTGTGGGGCTCCTGGCGGTTTCGTGCCAGAGTTTGCCCAGGCAGTGATCGACGCAGAGCCCGGAGTCCCAATTGGGCCAATCGAGACGCAGTTCGGATTTCATGTCATCCTCGTGGAGTCGAAGACGGTTCCGACGTTTGAAGAATCACGCCAAGAGATCGAGAGCGCATTTCTGGAAGCTGACGTCAGCGTTTTGTTCAACGACTGGTTGGGCACCAAAATGGCGGCCGCCAACGTCCAAGTAGATGAACAATATGGCTCTTGGACCCTGGATCCTCAGCCCGCGGTCATCCCCCCAGGAAGCTGATGCAACCGATAGTCGTGACCGGGCTTGGTCCCGGAGACCTCGACCGTCTGTCCAGCGAGGTGCGACGGATCCTCGAAGATCCGTCGGCGAATGTGATCCTGCGCACCGTCCGCCATCCTGCGGCCGGCCAGCTGGCGGCGATCCGAAAGGTGAGTACCTGCGATGACCTATATGACGCCCTCGAGACGTTTGAGCAGGTCTACGAGGCAATTGCCGTCAGAGTCATGTCGTCTGAGGGCCCCGTTGTCTATGCGGTGCCTGGCAGTCCTCTGATCGCGGAGCGATCCGTTGTGCGAATTCGAGAGATGGCGGCCGCGGCCGGCAGGGCCATCGAGGTGAAGCCAACACCTTCATTTCTCGATGAGATGTTTGCGATGCTCGAGATCGATCCGGCCGACGGCGGGTTTCAGGTTGTCGATGGGCGAGATCTCCCAGATCCGATGCAGTACCACTTAACGACGATCGTGTTCCACGTCGATCTCCCAATCATCCTCTCAAATGTGCTGGACACCCTTGGAAGGGTGCTTCCGGCCAACATGGAAATCCAGGTGGTCGTTGACGCCGGTTCCAAGAACGCAAGACGACAGGTCTACCCGCTCAGCGAGGTGCCGGCCGGCGTCGCCGGCCTGCGTACCTCTCTGTATTTCGAGCCACCTCCGGTCGGCTACGTGGGAGCAGTGCAGGCGATGCGCCGACTACGTGAAGAGTGCCCGTGGGATCGAGAGCAAACCCACGACTCGCTGGTGAAGTTCCTGATCGAAGAAACATACGAACTGGTTGATGCGATCCGAAATCTCACCCCTGGAGCGCCTGATGCGGAAGACCTCGACTATGGCGCATATGCAGAGGTCGAGGATGAGTTGGGCGACGTCCTCCTCCAGGTGATCTTTCACGCCAACCTTGCTTCGGAAGTGGCAGCATTCGATATCGAAGACCTGGCCGAGCGGCTCAGGCAGAAGTTGGTGAGGAGACACCCCCATGTCTTCGGTGATGTCGATGTGGACGACGCCGAGGAGGTCGTTCGAAATTGGTCCAAGATCAAGGATTCCGAAAGAAGTCGCGAATCGACGCTCGATGGGATTCCGGCCGGCCTACCGGCGCTCCAGAAGGCCTCCAAGCTGCAGGCGAGGGCCAAGCAGGTGGGTTTCGATTGGGAATCGGTCGAGCCGGTCCTTGACAAGATCGAAGAGGAGGTCGCCGAATTACGCGCCGAGTTGGCGAGCCGGGATCGGGCATCAGAGGAGGTCGGCGATCTGCTTTTTTCGGTCGTCAATGTTGCAAGACATTTGAACATCGATCCCGAACAGGCGCTCGGGAGGGCAGCTGATCGGTTTGAGCAACGATTCAGGGCGATGGAGAGACAGGGTCCGCTGTCTGGTCTTTCGCTGAGCGACCTGGACCTTGCCTGGAAGGCTGCCAAGGCCGCCCTGAAATCCAAAGAGAGCAGGAAGCAATGACGCGGACGCGGAGCCTTGTCGTGATACATTCTCAACTACAGGAGGGCTCGTGAGCACGGTAGTCGCCGACATTCGAGCCCGCGAGGTCCTCGATTCCCGTGGGAATCCAACGATTGAGGCCGAGGTCCACCTTGCTGGAGGTGGGTTCGGGCGTGCGTTGGTTCCCTCCGGGGCATCGACGGGGGCGCTCGAGGCAGTAGAGCTTCGGGATGGTGGAGACCGCTTCGGCGGAAAGGGCGTAGCGCGGGCCATCGCCAACATCACAGAAACGATCGCGCCCGCGGTAATTGGGCTCGACGGCACCGACCAAGAAGCCATCGATCAGTTGATGATCGATCTCGACGGCACGCCGAACAAGGCGAACCTCGGCGCGAACGCGATTCTCGCAGTTTCACTGGCCGTGGCCAGAGCGACCGCTGCCGAGTTGGGGATCCCCCTGTTTCGATATTTGGGTGGACCGGCGGCTCGTCTGATGCCCGTCCCGATGCTGAACGTTCTCAACGGCGGGGCCCACGCTGCCAACTCCGTTGACATCCAAGAGTTCATGTTGGCTCCGGCCGGATTCGCCTCATTCAAAGAGGCTTTACGGGCCGGGGTGGAGATCTATCACCAGCTCAGGAAGGTCTTGGCTGGTCGCGGTCTTGCGACCAATGTTGGAGACGAGGGTGGTTTCGCTCCTGACCTTGAGATCGGAAGAGCACACGTCTGAACTCCAGTCACACTGATATATCTCGTATGCCGTCTTCTGCTTGAAAAAAAAAAAAAAAAAACACAAATAAGAAACAAAAAAAAAAACAAAAAAATGACAGAAAAAAAAAAAAAAAGAAGCCACGGAAGACAAACAAACCATAATAACACATAAATCGA
>CALCCX010000623.1 GCA_937900165.1 uncultured Acidimicrobiia bacterium
GCCACGGCAAGGTGATTTCCTTCGATGGCGATTTCAACATCAGACGAGCCGAATTCGCAGATGATCCATCTCCGCTGGAAGCCGACTGCGAGTGTCATACCTGTACTGGATACAGCCGGGCCTACCTGCGTCATCTGCAAGTCACGTCGGAGTTGTCAGTCCACCGATTGATCTCGATTCACAATCTTTGGGTGACCCAGCGGCTGCTCGCCGATGCCAGGTCGGCGATTGGCGGGGGACGCTTCGAGGCATTCAGGACCGAAGTTGTGAAGACGCGCGGCGACCGGCGCGATTCCGACGGCGTCCGGCCCGATCCCTCGGACTAACATGACGGCCGCTCACTTGGAGCCGGGATGGAGGTGCACCTCCGACACGGCTCACTTCGGTGAGCGTCTTTCGCGAGAGGAAATGTTGTGTTTCAACTGGCCCAAGCTGCCGAGGACGGCGGCGGCGATGGTGCCGCCGGCATCATTCCATTCCTGGTGGTCATGGCTCTCATCTCGTATTTCATGTTCATTCGCCCCCAGCGGAATAGAGCCAAGAAACAGCGAGCATTGGCCGGAGCGCTCTCGATTGGTGACCAGGTGCGGACCTACGGAGGCCTATTCGGAGTGGTGCTGAGCATCGATGACGAAATGGTCGTGCTGGGGATTGAAGAGGGCAGAGTGAGAATCGCCAAACCTGCGATCGCGGTGCGGCTCCCAGACCCGGGCGAGAGCGAGGAATAGGTGCGTAGGCGCTGGCCGGCGATTCTGATCGTCGTGACCCTCGCATGGGGTGGTTTGGCCTTGACCCTGGCATCGGGTCTCACCCCGAAACTGGGCCTTGACCTGCGGGGCGGGACCTCGGTGCTGCTCGAGGCTCCTCCCGGCACGGAACTGGAGGTGGCAGAGACCGCCATCGAGGTGATGCGGAGACGGATCGAGGATTTCGGTAGCGTGCAAGAACCGGAAATCTCCATATCCGAGGGGCGAGGCGGCAAGATTTCGGTCCTGGTTCAGCTTCCAGGCGTAACCGACCAGGAACGGGCACTCGACGCCATAGGCCAGACCGGTCAGCTCTCATTCAGGCCCGTGCTCGACGCCGGGTTCCTCAGTCCGCTCCTCACCGAGCAAGCGTTGACGACAGATGGATCGTTCACCTTCCCGGACGGTGTGGATCCGGCCACGGGCCTCACCTTGGAAGATGACCCTGACGCCGAAACTGCCTGGCTGGCCGAACTCGACGAAGACGGCCAGCAGGCGTTTGTCTACCAAGTCGGGCCGACCGCCCTCACCGGCACAGACGTTGACAATGCGCTTGCCTTGGTTGGTGTCGGAGGAGCTGGAAGCGGCTGGACCGTTCAGCTTGAACTGACCAGCGAAGGCGGAGAAAAGTTCGCAGCGGTTACAGGCGCGCTGGCTCGCTTCACTCCCGGTACCCCCCAGCGGCAGTTGGCCATCGTTCTCGATGGGGTGGTGGTGTCTGCGCCTCAGGTCACACCGGGAATCGATCCCGCAGTCGGCATCGACGGTGGAAGTGCTGTCATCACGATCGGCGGACCGAACGCAGACTCTGAGGCCCGAGATCTTTCAACGGTCCTGCGATATGGGTCACTGCCGGTGTCTTTTGAACGGTCCGCGGTCCAGAAAGTGTCGGCAACTCTTGGGGCGGACTCACTCCAGGCGGGCCTTTGGGCCGGCCTCGGGGGTTTGGCGTTTGTCATTGTGTTTCTTCTCCTCTACTACCGGGCTCTCGGTTTGATCACCCTGCTGGGCCTGACAGTGTTCGGTTCCCTGCTAGTCGTGATCTTTGGCCTGCTGGGCCGGTTTCAAGGGCTCACTCTCACTCTGGCCGGCGTGGCAGGAGTGATAGTCTCGATTGGCATCACCAGCGACAGCTACATCGTGTATTTCGAGCGCATCAAAGAAGAGGTGCGCAAAGGCCGGGTTCTCGAAGAGGCGATTGATGAGGGGTTCACCCGAGTGTTCAAGACCATTCTCACCGCAGATTTCGTATCCCTGATCGGCGCTGGGATTCTTTTTGCGCTGGCGGTGGGTCCGGTGAAGGGCTTTGCTCAGGCACTCGGGATTGCCACGATGCTGGATGTGTTCGTTGCCTACTATTTCACCCGCAATGCGGTTTCCGTTTTGGCCTCCGGTCCGCTCGCCGAAGGTGGCTGGTTCAGCGTGCGAGCGGCGGCTGAAGGACGGGTTCTACGCAAAGAGGTGGGGGCGTGAACTGGTTTTCGGTCCTCTATCGGGGTGAAACCAAAATCAGTTTCGTTGGCCAACGGGAACGTTGGTTCAAGGCCTCCGCCGTAGTACTGGCGATCTGCATCCTCAGCCTTGGCCTTCAAGGCCTCAACCTGAGCATCGACTTTCGTGGTGGTCTGGCTCTTGATACGCCCAATCCGGCTGGGGCGTCGGTCGGTGACGTTCGTGACGCGCTCGCGCCCTTCGGCCTCGAGGACGCCAGGGTGCTGGAGATTGACGAGGGGACGTCGTTGCGCGTGCAAGCTGAGGCTGTCGACCTCGACACGGAGCTGGCGTTGGTTCAGGCGGTGACGGAGGTTGCCGGGGCCACCCTGGAGGCCACCAGTCTCGAATCAGTTGGCCCGACCTTCGGTGCCGAAATTGCCAGGCGAGCAGTCATCGCCCTGCTGGTGTTTATTGGAGTCGTGGTTGTGTTCATCTCGATCCGATTCGAGTGGAAGATGGCGCTCGGGGCGATTACAGCACTGGGCCACGATCTCCTGATCACCTTCGGTGCGTATTCGATCTTACGTTTCGAGGTGACCCCTGCGACCGTGGTCGCGATTTTGACGATCCTCGGCTACTCGTTGTACGACACCGTGGTGGTCTTTGACAAGATCAAGGAAAACGTCGAGGAATATGGAGAAACCATGACATACTCGGCAATTGTCGACCTATCGATGAACCAGGTGCTGGCGCGTTCGATCATTACGTCGCTCACGTCGCTGCTTCCCGTCGGTTCGCTGCTCTTCATAGGGTCGATGCTGCTAGGGGCGGGAACTCTGCGTGATTTCGCCCTTGCACTGTTCGTCGGCATCGCCGCAGGTACGTATTCCTCGATGTTCATCGCCTCGCCCCTGCTCGCCAAGTGGAAAGAAGGCGAAGAAGAGTGGTCGCGACGGTCGTATCGGGTCGGCAAGAAAGAAGCGGCTTCACCGGGTGTTCGTCCGGCCTCGCCAACCCCTTCTACCTCGTCTAGCGCACCAAAACGTCTCAGTTCGAAGGGTCAGAAATCCGGCGCCGGCGGTGCCACGCCCCGACCGCCAAAGAAGGGGCGCAGGTGAGCCAACGGGACGCCGACCCGCCCCGATCCCATGATCGGCTTCAGGTAGAATCTGGCTATGGACATTGACCTAGCCGGCGTCGAGGCGTTGATCCGTGATATTCCAGATTTCCCAGCCCCTGGAGTGCTGTTCAAGGACATCACCCCTGTTTTGGCAAACCCCGCCGCTTTGGACTTCGTGGTCCGAGACCTGGCCATGGCCTTTTCAGACGACGAGATCGAGGTCGTCGTCGGCATAGAGGCCCGCGGTTTCATTCTCGCCACACCTGTCGCGATCGAAATGGGCATCGGGTTCGTGCCGATCAGGAAGCCAGGCAAGCTGCCACACGCGGTTGAGACGGAGACGTATGACCTGGAATATGGCACAGACACTCTCGAGGTCCACACGGATGCCATCGAGCCAGGTCAGCGGGTGCTGATCGTCGACGACGTCATTGCGACCGGGGGCACGGCGGCTGCCGCGATCCGGCTGATCGAGCGCCTCGGCGGCCAAGTTGCCGGGATTGCCGTGTTCATCGACCTCGCCTTCCTCGGGGGCAAAGCCAAACTCGGCGAGGCCCCGTTCCATGCGTCTGTACGTTATGACTGATTTCGTCCACAACCTGGACGATTGGAACGAGGCAGCGGCCTTGGAAATCGAACCGCTGCTCGCGGCCATGAGGAAGCACTATCCGGCCGCTAACGAGGCCAAGGTGGTCAAGGCCTATCTCGTTGCCCAACGCAGCCACGCCGGTCAGTTCCGTAAGAGCGGGGCGCCCTTCATCACGCATCCGATGGCCGTGGCGCAGATGATCGCCGAGTATGGCCTGGATGAGGATGCGATCGCCGCAGCCCTATTGCATGACACGGTCGAAGACACCGAGCTGTCGCTCAGCGATGTCGAGGCCGAATTCGGCGAGACGGTCGCCCTAATCACAGACGGCGTTACGAAACTCGATCGAATGACCTTCCAGACGAGCGAAGAGGCCCAGGCGGCAACTATCCGAAAAATGGTGGTCGCAATGGCCAAGGACGTAAGGGTTCTGCTGATCAAGCTCGCAGATCGCCTTCACAACCTTCGCACGATCGGTCCGCTCCCGGCCGTCAAGCAGCAACAGAAGGCCACGGAGACACTGGAGATCTACGCACCTCTTGCGCACCGGCTCGGAGTCCAGGAGATAAAGCACGAGATGGAAAACCGGTGCTTCCAGATTCTGTACCCGCGCCGCTACGAAGAGATCGAGGGGCTCATCCAGTCACGGGCACCCGAGCGCGAAACAGTGATCGAAAAGGTCATCGGAGATGTCACGGCTGCGCTCACCAAGGCGGGAATCAGCTCGGAGATAACCGGCCGACCAAAGCACCACTACTCCATATACCGCAAGATGGTGGAGTTGGGCACCACCTTCGAGGAGATTCATGACCTAATCGGGGTGAGGGTGATCGTTGGCGATGTGCGCGATTGTTATGGGGCTCTTGGCCTGATCCACGCAATGTGGCCGCCGGTTCATGGCCGCTTCAAGGACTATGTTGCGATGCCGAAGTTCAATCTCTATCAGAGCCTCCATACAACCGTCATCGGTCCTGATGGCAAGCCAATCGAGATCCAGCTCAGAACAACCGAAATGCACGAGTTGGCTGAGCGAGGGATCGCAGCCCACTGGAGGTACAAGGAAGGCGAATCATCCGACGAAGAGATGCCGTGGATGGCCGACCTGCGATTTCTTCAGGAGGCATACGACGATCCGAAGGAATTCCTGGCGAATCTCAAACTCGACCTCTACCAGCATGAGGTATTCGTATTGACGCCGGTCGGTGACGTGATGACCTTGCCAAAGGGAGCAACTCCGGTTGATTTCGCGTATGCCGTCCACACTGAAGTCGGCCACGGTTGCACCGGGGCAAGAGTGAACGGACGTCTCGTTCCGCTGGCAACGCAACTCGAATCCGGAGATATTGTCGAGATCATCACCGCCCGTTCTCCCGAAGCCGGCCCCACCAGAGACTGGCTGTCTTTCGTATCCACTTCAAAGGCTCGAACCCGAATCAAGCAGTGGTTCACCAAGGCCAGGAGGGAGACATCCTTGGCTGAGGGACGCGAGAAGATGCTTGCTCTCATTCGCCGTGAGCGGCTCGATCTGAGTGCAGATGAGCGCGGGGAGGCCTTGGCGACCATCGCCAAAGCCCTTGATTTCAAGAACGTTTCTGGACTATTCGTCGGAATCGGTGAGGGCACCGTCAGTCCTTCGACGGTTTTGGTTCGTCTTCGGCGGCTGCTGAGGCCAGATGACCTCGAAAACGAACACGATCGGGAGCAAGAACATCGGCCGGCCGCCCGTCCCGCGGGAGAGGGAGTAATAGTCGAGGGCCTCGACGACGTATGGGTCAGGGTGGCCAGGTGCTGTGATCCCGTTCCCGGCGACGTCATCGTCGGTTTTGTCACCGTTGGGAGAGGAGTATCGGTCCACCGGGCGGACTGCGGCAACGTGGCTGCCCTCGGAGAACGTGCGGAACGAATGATCGAGGTTGTTTGGGCGCCAGAGCGAGTCGCCAACTTCACGGTCTGGTTCCAGGTGGAGGCCCTCGACCGTCCGAGGCTCCTGGGCGACGTCACGTCCGTGATATCGGATGCCGGCGGCAATATCGTGGCCTCGACCACCCAGACCGATTCGGACCGTGTCGCAGTCCTGAGATACGAGGTTGAGCTGAGCGACCCCTCCCAAGTCGAGCAGGTAGCAGCCGAAATGCGTTCGGTGAAGGGCGTATACGACGCGTTCCGCCTGATTCCAGGCGGCAACCGCTAGGCGCACTGCCGACGGAAGGGCAACAACATCTGTCCCCCCGTGCGACGTAGTCGTATGGTTGGGGGGACGAGGAGCGCAAGCGAGCCTCGACTTCGTCGAGGTTGAGGGGGGCGCTGAATTCCCTTGAGTATGAGGGCTGGTGGGTTGGACTAACCCCGAAGCAGTCGGGGCGGGCAGGTTCTCATGGTCGGAACCGCCCCCTCCGGCGTCGAAAAATGACTCGACGCCACCTCCCCCAACCACCTCGTTCCTCGGCGGGGGAGGAGATATTGTTGCCCCGCCGTCGCAAGATAGAACTTGCGCGCCTACCTCCCACCAACACAATTGGCTGTGGCTGTGGCTGTGGCTGTGGCTGTGGCTGTGGCTGTGGCTGTGGTGGGGGGGCTAGTCATCTCACGTAGCGTGTGATTGGTACTCCAGAAACCACGAGCGGTGGTCGATCAATGTCCTATGAGCCGCACTAGATTTCTCGTCAAGGACGACCGAGGGTTCAGCTTGCCGGAAGCGATCATGGCCCTTTCGGTGCTGAGCATCGGGATCCTCCTCACCATCACTCCAATCCTGGCAGGCCTCAACAACCTGGGTGATGCCCGTCTCAACCAGGTAGCATCCAACTACGCGCAGTCCAAGGTCGAGGAGATTCGCTCGCTTGACTACGCAGACGTCGGATTCCCCTCATCGACGCCTGGCGGCGTC
>CALCCX010000624.1 GCA_937900165.1 uncultured Acidimicrobiia bacterium
GATCCACCGCACGGATTGGCTCCTCGCCCGCCTCGCCAGTCACGGTAAGGATTTCTCAGGCCCGGCCCCTCTCACAGACGGTGAAAACCGGAACAACCCCGAATCTCACCAGCAGCATGCCCCACCGGCCGACTCGCTTCCCTAAGTCGGTGGATCCAGGCTAAAACACAGCACCGATACCCTGCGAAGCGACGTACCCTTGGGATATGGCAATCCTGCTGGTTTTCTTCTTCATCGCTGTGCCTATTGCAGAGTTGGCGATCTTCGTATCGGTTTCCGATCGGATCGGGCTCTTGTGGACGATCATTGTTGTAGTGGTCACGGCCGTCATCGGCGCCTCGCTGGTCCGTCGGCAAGGCCTGGCAGTCGCAGCTCGGTTCAAACAGGAACTGTCAACCGGAGGATTTCCTGGTCGCCAATTGGCTCACGGGGCGATGGTGTTGGTCGGCGGCGCCCTATTGCTCACCCCCGGCTTCCTAACCGACGCAGTCGGGTTTTCGCTCATGATCCCGATTGTGCGTGAGAGGATTCGAAAGGTTGGAGAACGGTACGTGAAGAGTCGTACCATCTTCATTCAATGATCCGTCGAGCCTCAACTCTCCTGCCGTTGCGTGATACACGGGACGGCCTTGAAGTCCTGATGATTCGTCGTTCTGCTGAACTTTTTGGCGGCGGTTGGTGGGTGTTTCCGGGAGGTTCGCTTGAGGCGGTAGACAGCAGCGCTCTGGCTGCCAAGCTCATCAAGGGGTCGTGCGGTGCCGACCTCCCATGGATCTCGGCGGCCGTTCGAGAAACGGCTGAGGAGGTCAACCTCTTCTTGACCGATCTCCCGGTTGACCCATCTCGGTTCGGCTCTCTTTCCGGTGCGGCCCTCTACACCGAACTTGTCAGGGAGGGGGTGACGATCGACGGTTCAGCGATCGGGTACTTGTCGAACTGGGTGACTCCCGAAAAAGTCAAGAAACGATTCGATACGAGGTTTCTTGTCGCCGCGGTCGAACCTGATGTCGAACTCACTCCGAACGTCGGAGAGGTGGACGCGGTGAATTGGGTTGCGCCGGATGAAATGTTGAGCCGATCCAGGGACGAATACCCGATCATTTTTCCGACGATCAAACACCTCGAGTTGCTCACGAAATTCGAATCGGCCGAAGACGTGCTCGCCTATGCGGCAGGTCTCGAGGTGGTCGCCGTCCAACCCACAATGAGCAAGGGTCCCAATGGCGAAGTCGTCCTGACGGTGCCAGGCGCCCCCGGATTCGAGGATTCGGCGGTCACGGAAGGCGCCGTGGAATGACTGCGACCGTCGAACGTCTCCTCGCCCCAAATCCAGGCCTCTACACAGGTCAGGGGACCAACACCTATCTGATAGTTTCACAAGACGAGGTGCTGGTCATAGACCCCGGTCCGATCATCGACGATCACCGAGAGACAATTCTCAAAGAGCTGCATGACCGTCAGCCCGTAGGCGTGTTGGTCACCCATACCCACCCTGACCATGCGCCCATGGCGAATCCGCTCGCCAAGAGCCTGGGGGTGCCCGCATACGGGTACTCGAACGGGCCAGAGTTCGATCCCGATCGCAACCTCAGGGATGGGGACCGAGTGACAGTTGGCACTGCTGAATTGAGGGTGTATCACACACCAGGACACTCAGATGATCATCTTTGCTTCTTGTTGGACGAGGTCCTCTTCACTGGCGATCACATCATGGGTGGTTCGACGGTGATCGTGGACGACATGTCCCGATACCTCGCCTCGCTCGAACGCCTGAAGGGGCTCGAAATCAGTCGCCTTTACCCGGGGCACGGTGAGCTGATGGATGATCCCCGGAAGGTCGTCGTCGAATACATCGAGCATCGCTTGGCCAGGGAACGTCAAATCCTCGAGGCAGTGGATCGAGGGGCAGCCACGGTGGGCGAGATCGTCGAGGCGGTCTACGCAGATGTCGATGATCGACTCCATCGTCTGGCCGGCCACTCGGTCGCCGCCCACCTGGCCAAATCCGTTGACGACGGATTCGTGCGCTTTGAACGGCCTGAAGGAGACCCATGGCAGGCTCGGGTTGCCAGGATGGGCCATTGATGCGGTCGACCAGAGTGGTTGGTGCCTTTGTCGTGGTCGGCCTTCTGTTTGCGATCCCGGCCGCCGGCCAGGTCACCGATGCCGATCTCGATGAGGCCAGGGCAGAGGTCGCGGCCGTGAGGGTCGAGCTGAATAGCTTGGCGGTGGCCTATGAGGCCGCGCTGGCCCGCAACGTCTTGCTCGGCGACCAGATCGACGCTCTTGGAAGACAGATGAATGACTCCGTCTTGGCGATTGCGGGATACCGCGAACAGATCAACGAGCGGGCCACGGGCATGTATATGAACGGAGCGTCCGTAGCGCTCTTGACGTTCCTCGGAGCCGACAATGCGGCAGACGTGACAACCAGAACCGAATACCTCGGCGATCTCGGTCGCCAGGATGCTGCGCTGATAGCGGCATTCACCATTCGCACGACTCAATTCGAAGCTCAACAAGTTTCTCTTCAGCAGCTGGAGGAGGAACAGAGCCTGGTCGTAGCAGAGTTGGAAGGGGTGGCAAACGAACTCAACGGCAAGCTAGAAGCTGCCAGTACGACATACAACGATCTCTATGCGCAGTTCCTGGTAGAGGAGCGGCAGCGACAAATCGAGGCGGAGCGCAGGGCCAGAGAAGCGGCCGAGGCAGCTGCGCGGGCAGCCACCAGCACCACCGTTCCGGATCCGAACGCACCAGTTACTCCGACCACCGCGGTTGCCCCAACTCCGCCGCCGCCAGACACATCCGGTCAGGTCTGTCCGATTGCAGGTATCAACAGCTTCACCGACACTTGGGGAGCGCCGCGTTCTGGTGGGCGTTTCCATCAAGGCGTTGACATGCTCGCAGCGCGGGGGACTCCGGTTGTGGCGATCGAAGCGGGCTCCGTGCTCAGGATGCGCAGTGGGGGCCTCGGAGGCATAACCGTTTGGATCCGGGGCGACAGCGGTGACGAGTTCTACTACGCGCATCTCGATTCGTGGGCCCCAGGCCTCGCGGTAGGCCAAAAGGTTGATCCTGGGACGCTTATCGGGGCAGTAGGAAACTCGGGCAACGCCATGGGCGGTGTTACCCATGTCCATTGGGAGTATCACCCTGGCGGGCGAGGGGCAGTCAATCCGACGCCGCTCGTCAGGAGTTTGTGCGGCTGAGGGATCGGCGCCAGTCCCATCGACATCGTCGATAGGTGTCGGCCGCCTGGCCGACCAAAGGCGCGAATTGAAACAGGGCCCGGAGGTTGGTCCGGACCCTGTCTCGAAGATTGACCGGGCCTTGCGGCCCGGTCGGTCTCAACCAGTCAAGGGGGATGCTTGGTTGAGGATCTTGAAAATTCGAGGAGGAACAGACCCCCTCTTCTTGTCCGGTTGGGAGCCACCCCTTCCGGTTGCCTTGGTATCCGTGACCCGTGGGCCGGCTACCTGCGTGCGATGCGGAAAGCCTCCCATCGGCCCCTTGCACACTGGCACCTTCACCCTCAGTATCGGGCAACTGACGCCCCAGCTTGGGAAGGGTATTGAATACGCACGAAGTGACTAGTTAGTTGATTCGTCTGGGAGCCCGAATGCCCCGGAAAACTCACGAAGCGTGGTATCTATGACTGTTCATACTCCTCTGAGTGAGGGAGGACTAGTCCCCGACGATCGCATGGTCGCTCTGCGGGGCACCTAGATCGTCGAGGATTCGGGCAATACGACCCGTGCATGTCTCGTCGGCGGCCGGAGGTACCAACTCGAGAATCAGGTTCGCGATTTTCGCGAAGGCGAGGCCGGCAGGTTGATCCGGGTGACTCGAGACGATTGGTACGCCGGAGTCTCCTGCTTCCACCAGGAGAGGATCCAGAGGCACTTGACCCACAAGGGGCACTCCGAGTGAGGTCGCGAGTTCCTCACCTCCACCAGCACCGAACAGGTAGTGGGTTTCGCCATCCCGGGAGGTGAAGCTCGACATGTTTTCCACCACCCCAACGATGGGCATGAAGGATCGTCTGGCCATGTCGGCCACCCTCACCGCGACTTTCTGGGCGGTTTGCTGGGGAGTGGTGACGACGACCATCTCGGCTTGGGGAAGCAGACGGCTCAGGGCCATCTGAATGTCGCCGGTGCCTGGAGGCAGGTCGATGACCAGATAGTCCAGCTCCCCCCATTTCACTTGGGTTAGAAACTGCTCCAGTGCCTTGGAGAGCATCAACCCGCGCCACATCAGGGCGGTCTCTTCCGACTCGACGATCAGTCCAGTGGAAATCGCTCGGATCCCATGCGCGGCAACGGGGATCATTAGGCGGGTCTCGTCGTCCGCTTTGAGTCGTTCGGTAATTCCCAACATTCTCGGTATCGAAAATCCCCAAATGTCGGCATCGAGAAGGCCAACCTGGAAACCACGCTGGGCGATCGTTACCGCCAAGTTCACTGAGACAGACGACTTGCCCACCCCTCCCTTGCCGCTCGCAATGGCCAGGACTCTGGTGGTGGGCTGCACCATGGTCGGCTGCGCATCTTCCCTGGCGCGGCGTCTGGCCGTCGCCATGAGCTCTGCCCGTTGCAATTTCGTCATCGCGGTAGTGCGAATTTCAACATCTTCAATCCCGGGTATGGCCATCACCTTGCGGGTCACGTCACCCTCGATCTGGTTCCGCATCGGGCACTCGGCAATTGTCAGGGCGATGCCGATGGCGACTTTGGCCAGCTCGATCTCGACGTCTGTCACCATGCCCAGTTCGACAATGTCAGCCCCAAGCTCGGGGTCGAACACCCCCCGGAGGGCGTCGAAGATATCTGATGGATCGACCATGGTGAATATGTTATCCGTAATTCGCACTACGCGGATATTGGTAATATCACTCGGCAGGACCGGTATACTGAGCTTTGCTACGGTTTACGCGGCTGGTATCGACCCGGCTGGCCGGCCATTCGAGCGTCAGGCAGGACACATGGAACAGCTGATCAGCATCAAATCGAGCGTCCCAGCCAGGGCAATCAATCTCACTCCCACCGCCATCGACAAAGTCCGTGAACTGGTCGCCGAGGAGGGAGAGCCAGAACTGGCCCTTCGGATGGAGGTGAGGGCCGGCGGATGCTCGGGCTTTTCCTATGACATGTATTTCGATTCCGCGGTGAACGAGCTCGACGTGGTTGAGATGTTTGATGACGTGCGGGTGGTGGTGGACGACCAGAGCCTCCTCAAACTGCGAGGCGCAACCCTCGACTACAAGGAGGGATTGATGGGAGCCGGGTTCGCCATCAACAACCCGAACACCACCAGGACCTGCGGCTGCGGCAGCAGCTTCTCCTGAGAATCGAGCGCCCTGCGCAGGCAGCCAGATGTACCGCAGCACCACTCCTGGCGGCACCAGCCAACGGCGGAAGGCGGATAGAGGACTGCGCGATATACCCTCAATCCTCGTTTCCACCCGCTCCTGAGTCGCCCGCGTAGGGTTAGCCTCCGAGCCACGTTCCGACTCAGGTGGAGGTCCATATGTCCAAGAAGGTCCTTACGACTCCGAGCGCGCCACCCGCCATGGGGCCGTATTCGGTAGCGGTTGAGGCGAACGGCTTCGTGTTCTTCTCGGGCCAGGTCGGCCTCCTGCCGGAGGGCGGTCGGGCCGAGGACGACGTCAACATTCAAACCCGACAGGTGATGGAAAACATCAAGGCGATCCTCGCGGATCTTGATCTGGGTTTCGAAAACGTAGTGAAAACAACGATTTTCATGGATGACATGGCGGACTATCCGCTGGTAAACGAGATCTACGGTGAATATTTCTCGGCCGCCCCGCCGGCCAGGTCGGCCGTGCAGGCAGCGAAGTTGCCAGGTGGGTTTCTCGTGGAGATCGAGGTGATCGTCGCAAGACCCACACCCGAGATCGGGTCATTAGGCGAGCTGGACTCTTGACAACCACTGTCGATATCGCATCCGTTTTTGCGACCCTCGGGCTCTCGGAGACCAACCAGGGGGCGTTTGGGGGAAGCTGGTTGGAATCGTCTGGACCGACCATCGAGGTCGACAACCCGGCTACTGGCGCTCGGCTCGCTTCGGTGGTGAGCGCAGGTCCGGCCGATTACGAGCAGGTCGTCGAATCTGCCGGCGGTGTGTTTGACGAATGGCGAATGATTCCAGCTCCTGTCCGTGGCGACTACGTCCGCCAGATCGGCAACGCGTTGCGTGATGTGCGGGAGGAGCTGGGCGCCCTTGTCACACTCGAGACGGGCAAGATCCATGCCGAGGGGGTCGGCGAAGTCCAAGAAATGATCGATATCTGTGACTTTGCGGTTGGCTTGTCGCGGCAACTGTACGGATTGACGATGGCCTCGGAGCGGCCCCGTCATCGTATGTATGAGCAGTGGCATCCACTCGGCCCCGTCGGAATCATCAGCGCCTTCAACTTCCCTGTGGCAGTCTGGTCTTGGAATGCCTGTATCGCCGCCGTCTGTGGTGACCCGGTTGTGTGGAAGCCTTCGCCTGGAACTCCGCTCACCGCGATAGCGGTCACCAACCTCGCAGCCGAGGTGATGGCCGGCAGCGGCTTCGAATCGGTTTTTTCGATGGTGGTCGGTGGCGCCGACATCGGCAGTGCGATGACGGCGGACGAACGGTTACCGCTCATTTCCGCAACGGGCTCATGCGCCATGGGCGCCATCGTGGGCCCTGCCGTTGCCCCCCGGTTCGGGCCCTCCTTGCCGGAGCCCGCCCGCCCCCACGCGCTCGGTGTCATGCACGCACGC
>CALCCX010000625.1 GCA_937900165.1 uncultured Acidimicrobiia bacterium
TTTTTTCAAGCAGAAGACGGCATACGAGATATATCAGTGTGACTGGAGTTCAGACGTGTGCTCTTCCGATCTCGTAATGCTTGTTGCCGATGGGAAACGAAAGTGCCGCCGGCATATGAATGAAAACGTCCCACCAGTAGTCGGGACGACCGGCCTCCAAAACCAAGACCGTGGCCTCGGGGTCTGCACTCAGCCGATTAGCGAGAGCGCAGCCTGCCGATCCCCCGCCGACAATGATGAAGTCGTAACAATCACGCACACACCGGATTGTCGCGGTTTGCCAACCATCGTGCCTGTTCATAGATAGGGCGATCGAAAACATCGGCGACCAGTCGCTGTCTGGTCTGTTCCCGCAAGGCGGAGCAGTGGGCGGGAGCGGTGAGAACGGAGTCTGGTTCATCGCGGCTGCGCGCAATGAACGTCGAGAAGGCCGGTCTACCTGTAGGCGGCATCACTTCCAGACAACCCATCTCCCCGGTAGCGTCAGTGTCGAGGCCGTCTCGTTTTCATCCCGGATCGTCTCCACTGCTGGTCGACACTATTGAAGATGGCAAGGCCCTATTTGGCGCTGAAGAGTCGCCCAATATCGTGAAACGACTCGAGGAGAAGGTTGGCAGCGAGATTCTGGCTCCGGGCTTTCCCGCCGCGATACTCGATGACGAACCAGCGCAGCCAGGATACGAAGTGATTCCTATTTTGGTCTAGTGTACCCGCTGGGATCCGCACATCTCGACGTTGCATGACCTATGGTGCCTGTAGCGCGCCCACCCAGTTGAGCTCCCATTATGCACAAGGAGTTTTCATCTTCCCCGTCAGCCGGATTCCGGATCCGGTGCTGCAACAGGTGGAGCACTTCGACGACCCGTCGACGACCGTGAACGACGGGTTCCGACCGGTCGCCCGCTATTGGGACCGCATCATGCGTCCCGAACAACTCGTGCACTCGCTGCCCCAGGCCATCGCCACGATGCTGGATCCAGCCGACTGTGGTCCCGCGTTTCTCGGTCTTCCCCAAGATGTGCAGGCCGAGGCGTTCGACTTCCCCTCGGTCTTCTTCGAGCCGCGGATCCACGAGATCGTTCGGCCCCGGCCCGACACCGGTCAACTCGATCGCGCCTCGGCCGTGTTGAGCAAAGCAGCCGCCCCCTTGATCGTCGCGGGGGGTGGCGTGCACTACTCGTTTGCGGAGGCCGAACTCGTTGCCTTCGCGGAACGGCACAACATTCCGATCGTCGAGACGATGGCCGGCAAGGCGAGCATCGTGGCGGCGCATCGGCTCTACGGCGGCCCGCTCGGCGTGACCGGGAGCGAATCAGCGAACAATCTCGCCGCCGCCGCCGACGTCGTGTTGAGCGTCGGTAGCCGTCTCGGTGACTTCACGACTGCGTCCTGGACGGTGTTCAAGAACAAGGCCGCCACGATCATCGGTCTCAACGCGGCTCGGTTCGACGCGGTCAAGCACCGGTCGGTCCCCGTGGTCGGTGACGCCCGGGAGGGACTGATCGGGCTGTCGTCGCGGCTGCATGGCTGGCGATCGGGTGACGACTGGAGCGAACGGGCGATGACCGAGGTCGCCGGGTACCACGCCTACATCGACAAGATCGCCGCGCCGGGCGACGACCTCCCGACCTACGCCCAGGTCGTCGGTGCCGTGGATCGACACCAGCGACCCGGCGACTATGTCGTCGCCGCCGCGGGCGGCTTCCCTGGAGAGGTGAACAACGGCTGGCGGGCACAGGAGATCAACAGTTTCGACTGTGAATACGGGTTCTCGTGCATGGGCTACGAGATCGCCGGGGGTTGGGGCGCCAAGATGGCGATGCCTGATCGGGAGGTCATCGTCTTCGTGGGCGACGGCTCCACCATGATGCTGAACAGCGATTTCTACAGCTCCGTGTTGTCGGGTCACAAGATGATCGTGATCATCTGCGACAACGGCGGCTTCGCGGTCATCAACCGACTCCAGGTCAACCAGGGCGGCGCTCCGTTCAACAATCTCATCGCCGACAGCCGGATAGTGGAAGAGGTACGAGCCGATTTTGCGGCCCTCGCCGCGGCCCAAGGATGACTGAGCGAGACGGTTACCACGGTCGCAGAGTTCGCGGAGCCGATGCACAGGGCCCGGGCTGGCGGTCGCACCCATGTGGGGGGTGCGGAAAAGCGTGGTGTAGGGCAAGAGTGTGGATCTC
>CALCCX010000626.1 GCA_937900165.1 uncultured Acidimicrobiia bacterium
CCATGAGCCCGACGGTGGCGATCGCCTTCGTCGCGAGATCACGATCCGTCAGTCTCGGGGCCACGATCAACCCGTAGGCGAGTGATATCGCTGTTGCCACTGCGATGCTCGCGATCCAGGCCAGCACTTCCGGGGTCCCGGAGTCGATCAGGTCCCACGCAACCAGGGCGCCTATGGCGCCGATGGCGCCATAGGCGAAGTTGAGCGTGGCCGTGGCTCGATAGAGCACCACGAGACCGACCCCTGACAACGCATAGATCGACCCCAACGCCACTCCTGTCACGAGGAACGGCCCGATGTCAGGCAAGGTCGGCTCCCTTGTCCCGTGGTCCGGTCAGTTACCCTCCGCCTCATAGATGGGTGCAAGGGCAGGGTCTTCGACGTTGAAACAGTCGGTCACTGTCTCCCAGCCAATCCCATCGGCGACCAGCTGCACGACCCTCCCCGCATTGTTCGCGTTGTGGAGTTCTGCCTCACCGAAGTACCAGGCGTCGCACAAGATGTCGGTTTCGAAGTCCGACACACCAATCAGTGCCTCGGTCGTGGTGGCTCGGTCGATCGAGTCGGGATCGAGCCCCAGCATTGTGTCGACGAAGATCTTTGCGGCCACAAAACCTGCCTGTGAGAAGCTGTCGCGCGGATCATCGTCGTTGCCGAACTCGTCCATCAGCTTGACCCACGACTGGTTGTCGGTCCCGGCGCTGTCGAGCGGCGCCAGCTCGATCTGAGCCCAGTACCTGTCGACCCAGTAGGGCCCTACTGCGTCTGGAAACGCCAGGTCGTAGGCGGAGGTCGCGCCGTACCATGGCCTGGTGTCCTCTTGTTGCTCTGCGACCTGGAGGTACGCGATCATGAGCGGCGCCGGATCGATCGTGACGGCAGCATCGGGATCGGCCTGGATGGCTTGGATCACCACAGTTTCGATGTCGCTGCCGTCGGGTGCAATCAGGAACGTCTCGACAGTGACTCCATTGTTGGCTCCCCACTCTGTGATGCCTTCGCAAACCCACGCGCCGAAGTTCGGGATGGAGTTCGCGAGGCACGCCAGGGTCGTCATTTCAGGGTCGCGCTGGAGGGCGTACTGCGCGGCGCCAATGCCACTCAGGCGTGGGCCTTGGTTCGTTGGTGCGATGTTACGGCTGAAGAAACACTCCCTCGGCACCCCGACGCCTGCGATCACGGCGACGTTGTTGTCTTCGTAGTACTGCGCATTGACACCGCACTCGACGAAGCTGGTGCTGGCAATCATTGCGACGACGTCGTCGTCCTCGACGAGCCCGCGGGCGGCGGTTGCCGCGATCTCGGGATCCCACGCATCGTCTTCAACGATGTAGTCGATTGGCCGGCCGTTGATGCCGCCGTTTGCGTTCACGCACGCGAAGTACGCGGCTGCGGATCGTGATGCGGAACTGAAGTCGGCCGGTCCGGTCGCTCCGACGATTGCGCCGACTGGGATTGGTTCTCCCGAGGCCTCTTGGCCAGACGACAACCCACAGGGGCTGTCACCGGCGACAGGCTCCGCGGCGGTGGTATCCGCCGGAGCTTCCTCCGGGGGTGCCGTCTCGGAAGGCGCCACGGTCGGAGTCGGCTCATCTGAGGCGGTTTCGTTTGGGGTGTCCTCTGGCACCGATGTGACATCAGCGACGTCGGTGCCCGGTGAGGCGGTCCCGTCGTCGCCGTTTCCGCAGGCTGCTGCGATCAGCGTGAATGCGACCAGGATCGTCAGAATCTGAACTCGACGTCTCATGAAACGCCCTCTCTTGTGAGTGTGTTGACTGCTATCGACACTGGTGACCTCAGCCATATGTTTGCGTGAATCTCAGATGTCGAAGACTAAAGCGATGTTTTACACGCAATCTCGATATTCTGTCAACAACTCGGCAAGAAGTGAGTCAACCTTCGCTGGTGTCGTCGGTCTCGGTGGATTCCCACGCGCAGACGCCACCAACCTTGGGCCCCAGATGACTCAGTCTTCGTGCGGTAGAGCGAGTTCTGTCAGCACCTCGGTCGTACGCTCGATGTGCTCGGCAATGACGCGGCACGCTGTGTCGGCGTCGCGAGCCAGCGCGGCTTCCATCAAGGCCGTGTGTTCGGAGCGCACGTCGCGGGGCACCGTGTGGTCGCTCAGGGATGCTCGGCGGTAGCGCTCAGAGTGGTGATAGAGGATGCCGAGCATTCGGTGAATCCATCGCGACGGACAGCGCGAAACGAGCGCGGAGTGGAACTCACGGTTACGGACCTCCCAGTCGCGTGCAGCCCCGTCCTGGGAAGAGTCCAAGCGATCCTGTGCCTTCGACAGGCGGTGGAAGGCGGCCACGATGTCGGCTTCCCAGTCGTCGTCCCCGCTCTCGATTGACTCGCGCAGCGCGTGGGACTCGAGTAGAACCCTTACGGCTCCAAGGTCTGAGAGGTCGTCGACCGAGACAGGAGAGACTGTGAAGCCGCGTTGTCCCTCGGCAGTCACCAGCGCGTCTGCGATCAGAAGCGAGAGTGCCTCTCTGATGGTCGATGAACCCACGCCGTACCGTTCGCGGAGTCGTTCGACGCCGAGACGGGACCCGGGTTCGAGCTCTCCTTCGATGATGTCATCACGCAGGGCGTTGAACGTCATCTCCACCCGTGTTCGGGGAGCGTCACTGTTCCGCTGGGCCATTCGAGGGTCCGATCGTCGTCGAGGAGCCGGGGAACTTGATGCTTTCCTCGGCCCAGCTGGATCAGCACCCCGTCCGACAAACTTGTCAAAGTCGCAAACTTGAGGCAAATAGTCGTCAGTTCGACGCTTGCTCCCGCGATTCGATAAATGTCGTAGGAACGTTCACTCTACACCGACAGTCGCGGCGGCCAACTCGGCTGCAATCTGGATGATCTGATCCTCCTGGCCACCCACGAGTTTCCTTTCGCCACACTCGAGCAGGATCTCGGCTCCGGAGACGCCATAACGCTCTGCGGCCCGGTAAGCGTGTTTCAAGAAGCTCGAGTAGACACCCGCGTAACCCATGGTCAGCGCAAGTCGATCGAGCACGCACTCTCCGTCCATGATCGGCCTGACCACATCCTCGGCCACATCGATCATCTTCATGACGTCGAGCCCGGTGCTGATACCAAGGCGTTCGGCAACGGCGGCCAGAGCTTCGCAGCTCGTGTTTCCGGAACCAGCCCCGAAACGGCGGGTGGAGCCGTCGACCTGCACCGCTCCGGCGCGTATCGCCAGGATGGTGTTGGCCAGCGACAGTGACAGGTTCTCGTGTCCGTGGAACCCGACCTGGGCATCGTTACCCAACTCAGCCGCCACCGCACCGACTCGCTCTGACGCGTCCTCGAGAATCATGGCGCCCGCGGAATCGACAACGTAGACACATTGACAGCCTGCATCGGCCATGATCCGGGCCTGGTCAGCCAACACATCAGGGCCGACAGAGTGGGCCATCATCAGGAATCCGACGGTCTCCAGGTCGATTTCGCGGGCGAGCCCGAAGTGTTGTGTCGAGATGTCGGCCTCTGTGCAGTGGGTTGCCACCCGGATGATCGAGACGCCAAGATCGCGACACGCCCTGATGTCGTCCTTGGTTCCCAACCCCGGAAGCATCAGGGCTGCGATCTTGGCGTTGCGGGCCTCGTCGACGGCGGCTTTCATCAACACGCGCTCATCCACCAGTGACTCGCCGTAGTTGTAGGAAGAGCCGCCGAGGCCGTCGCCGTGGGTTACCTCGATGACCGGCATCCCTGCCGCGTCGAGTGCTCCCACAATGCTGCGGACATCGGCTTCGGTGAACTGGTGTTGTTTAGCGTGTGACCCGTCGCGCAACGAGGTATCGGTCACACGGACATCGAGATTCGGTGAGAACGGCACTAGCTGCCTCCTTCCAGGGCGAGGTCTGCCTTGGCCACGAGCACTTTGGCTATCTCCTCGCCGACCTTGGTGGCTGCGGCCGTCATGATGTCGAGGTTGCCGGAGTATGGCGGCAAGAAGTCGCCTGCGCCCTCGACCTCCACGAAGATCGCCACCCTGCCCCTACCGTCGGCGTGGAAGCCCTCGTCGAATTGCGGATCGGAGATGAGTCGGTACCCGGGAACGTAGGTCTGTACCTCTGCTGCGATCTCACGAATCGACCGGTCGATCTTGTCAAGCTCGGCGTCGGCCGGAAGTGAACAGTAGATCGTGTCACGCATGACCAACGGAGGTTCCGCCGGGTTCAGGATGATGATGGCCTTGCCCTTGGTTGCCCCGCCGACAACCTCGATGGCCTCGGCGGTTGTGCTCGTGAACTCGTCGATGTTTTGACGTGTTCCTGGCCCAGCGGATGCCGAGGCGACCGTCGCCACGATCTCGGCGTAGTCGACATCGACAATGCGTGACACGGCGTGGACCATCGGGATGGTGGCCTGACCGCCACAGGTCACCATGTTGAGGTTCGGTCGATCGATGTGTTCCAGGAGATTGGCGGGTGGAACCACGAAGGGCCCCCGTGCTGCCGGCGTCAGGTCCACAGCACGGATGCCTGCTTCTTGATAGCGGGGCGCGTTTCGGACATGCACATATGCCGACGTGGCCTCGAACACGATGTCTGGCAAATTGGATTGTTGCAGCAACCAGTCGACACCTTCCGCGGAGGTCTCCAACCCCTCGTCAGCCGCTCGTCGAAGCCCCTCGGAGTTCGGGTCGACGCCGATCATCCACCGCGGCTCGAGGTGAGTTGAGCGCAATAGCTTGTACATCAGATCGGTCCCGATGTTCCCGGATCCGACGATTGCGGCAGTGGTCATAGGTGTCAGACAACCATGACCGACAAACTGGTGTCAATGCCTGCCGGTGTTACAGGCCGGAGCGTTCGTACTCGACGACGGCGTCGATTTCCTCGCTGGACAACACTGCGGCAAACGACGGCATCGCTGCCCTGCCGTTCACGACAATAGATCGGAAGAGCACACGTCTGAACTCCAGTCACACTGATA
>CALCCX010000627.1 GCA_937900165.1 uncultured Acidimicrobiia bacterium
TCGCCGGTGGTCGAGTTGTCGGCAGTGCCTCAGGCCAGGAATTCGAGCCCGGCCGGCAAGTAGTCCTCGACAACGAATCCGGTCGTCGGATTCACAAAATTGTTCTGGATCGTCAGCGTGTACAGCGTCTGATTGTCGTGCAAGCCTCGAAGAAGCTCCGACTCGGTGTTCGGCTCGGTCTTGGTGATCTCAAACGGAATGAGCGAAGTGGACGACGAAGCAGTATCCGACCCGGTGAAATCACCGGTGGCGACGCCGGTAACCGGATCGAAATCTGGAACGGTGCGCGGGTCGGTGTTGAGGTAGGCGCCTGCACTGTTGGCGAAACTGTCCCCGACCGCGTAGGTCGCAGTCGAATGGTCGAGGGAGTATGTAATGGTGAAGGATGAACCGGGCGGGAGATCCGAGACGTTCTCCCATATGAGGGTCGTTTGGCCGGCAGCCGGGGCGTTGTTGATGATTTGGGATGGGGCCGGAGATGCGCTGTTCAGCGACACACCGACCGGCAGCACATCGTTGAAAGACAGGTTGTAACCGTTGTCGGCAGTCGAGTTGGTCGCGGTCAGCGTCACCGAAGTTGTGCCGCCGAACAACGTTTCGGACGCCATGTCCTTGGCGAGCGAAATATCAGGAGTGCCGGCCGCCAGCGCCGTAGGCAAGGGTGGAACCAACAGCGTGCCAACCACCAGAAGCCATGCGACTGAGGCACGACCAAGGCGTCGTGTCAATGAGCGGACGTTGTCGATGGTGGCTCTCCCGGCCTAAGCAGATGTAATCATCGTCGACCACCCCCGCGATCTACAGCATTTACCAGAACAGCCCCAGCCGAACGCGGAGCGGCAGGTAGGCGCACAAGGTCAAGGTTGCGACGAAGAGCGCAAAGAACATCTCCTCCCCCGGACGGCGAGGAACGAGCCGTTCAGCTGGGGGAGGTGGCGGCGAGTCATTTTTCGCCGCCGGAGGGGGCTGTTCCCACCATGAGAACCTGCTCCGAGCCGAACCCACCAGCACACGTACTCATGGGAACCCAGCGCCCCCCTCCGGCGCCAAGGCGCCTCGTCCCCCCAGACGGCCGACTCCGTCGACCGGGGGGACAGATACCCAACATCTCCTCCCCAACCCACCAAACACATTCTTGCCCGGGTTCGGGCCCGGCGGGTCAGGCTTTTAGGCCGTTGAAAAGTAGGTCTACTACTGCGTTCGTGACTTCCGGGAGTTTGGCCTTGGGGTCTTTCGAGTCGATCAGGGCCCGAGCCGCAGACATGATCATGTCGCTCAGGAATCGGCCGGCCAGCCCGGGCGGAAGCAGCTTGAGTTCTCCGGCGGCTACGCCGGCACGGTAGGCATCGGCGAATTCGGTCGAGAGTCCCTTGTGGGCGATGGCGACCCGATCCTGGGCCGAGCTCGACAACTTCGGAACCTCCCGGTGGAGCAACAACCCGAGGGTCGGATCGACTGCAACGAACTCGACCATCAGCACTGTCAAAAACTCAAGTCGTTTGGCCGGGGAAATTCCTGCCGGAATCCGACTGACGATGTCATCGATCGTGGAGGGGAGGGTCTCCTCCACAAGAGATGCCAAGAGGTCGTCCTTGTCGGTGAAGTATTCGTACAACGTGGTCCGGCCAATGCCAACCGAGGCGGAGATGTCGCCAAAGGAGGTGTCTTCGTATCCGAAATCGGCGAACAGCTCCATTGCCACCATGAGCACCTCGCTCCTGGTCTGAGCCTTGTGCTCCGCAATGTTCGAGGCTCGGATCCGTGGCATGGAAATGACAATACCGACCTCTGGGTGTTTCGCAGAACGGGTTGAGACGTCGAGAGGCTGGCTACGCTCACCTCTCACGCAGGAAAGGGCCAGCTCGGATGCCGGCGACGATCGTGCTCGGAACGCAATGGGGTGACGAGGGCAAGGGTCGGGTTGTCGATCACCTCGCCAAGGACGCCGATTTCGCGGTGCGATTTCAGGGAGGCAACAACGCGGGGCACACCATCGTGGTCGGCGGAGAGAGGTTCGCCCTCTCGATGGTGCCCTCCGGTGTGATCCAACCCGGTTGTATCCCGGTGATTGCATCTGGGGTGGTCATCGACCCCCAGGTGCTGATAGATGAGATCGACATGCTCACCGATCGTGGGGTCGACCCCTCACACCTAAAACTCTCCGCAAACGCCCACGTGATCATGCCGTATCACCGCAAGCTCGACGCAGTGATGGAACGCCACCTCGGCGCCAACAACATCGGTACTACCAAAAAGGGCATCGGGCCCGCATATACGGACAAGTACGCCAGACAGGGAATCAGGGTCCAGGATCTGTACGACCCCAAGATCTTTGAAGACAAGCTCGAGTTGGTGTTAACCGAGAAGAACAAGATCTTGACGAGGGTGTACAACCAACTCCCAATGGAAATGGGCCCGATTCTTGAGGACTACCTCGCCTACGCCGAGCGGCTGGCCCCCTACACGACCGACACCTCACTGCTTCTATTCGAGGGATTGGCGGAAGGCAAGATGGTCCTTTTCGAGGGAGCCCAGGCAACGTTGCTCGATATCGATCACGGCACATATCCGTTCGTAACCTCTTCAAACCCTACGGCTGGAGGGGCACTCACCGGATCAGGACTCGGGCCGAAGGTGATCGACAGGGTGATCGGGGTAGCAAAAGCCTATCTGTCACGGGTCGGAACCGGCCCATTTCCGACCGAGTTGCATGACGCCGACGGCGAAACGATGGTCGAGGTCGGAGGCGAATTCGGGACGGTCACCGGAAGAAGGCGACGGTGCGGTTGGTTGGATTTGGTGGCCCTGCGATATGCAGTCAGGGTGAACTCTCTAACCGAAGTGTTCCTTACCAAGCTCGATGTGCTGTCCGAATTCGAGACGATCAAGGTAGCCAACGCATACACATCGCTTGGCGAAATCTATACGGAGTTCCCTCGCCAGCAGCGCGTGCTCTACAACTGCACCCCGATCTATGACGAGGTCCCCGGTTGGCAGACCGATATCTCGGGGATCACGGATTTTCATGAATTCCCAAAAGAGGCTCGCCAATACATCGAGTACATCGAGGATCGAATCGGCGTCCCGATCAAGTGGGTGTCTGTAGGTGCCGAACGCTCCCAACTCGTGACTCGCTGAGTCCGGTTCATCGCACGGACCGAGCTGGCAGAATGACCGAGTGACCGACCAGCCAATCTCCAACGTGCTCGCCGGCCGGTACGCGGCCGATGCAATGCGCAGGATCTGGGATCCGTCCGGCAAGGTAATCGCGGAGCGGGAATTCTGGCTGGCGGTTCTCAAAGCTCAACAGGACCTGGGTCTCGAATTGCCACCAGAAGTCGTTTCCGCCTACGAAAAGGTCTCCTCCCAGGTGAACCTGCATTCGATTGGCGAACGCGAGCGGGTCACCCGCCACGACGTCAAGGCCCGGATCGATGAGTTCAACGCTCTGGCCGGCCACCAGCACATCCACAAAGGCCTGACGTCTCGCGACGTGACAGAAAATGTCGAACAGCAGCAAATCAAACTCTCGCTCGAGATCATCCTCGGCAAAACGGTGGCGACTCTCGCAAGGCTCGCCGAGCTGGCCACCGAACACCGCGACCTGGCGATTGGCGGACGTACCCACAACGTCCCTGCACAAGTCACGACTCTTGGCAAACGTTTCGCCTCAGCGGCCGAAGAACTTCTCCTGGCCACCGAGCGCCTGGAAGGCCTGATAGACCGATATCCATTGCGCGGTCTAAAAGGTCCCGTCGGAACCCAACAAGACCTACTCGACCTCTTCGAAGGCGACAGGGACAAGGTCGACAAGTTGGAGAAGCAGGTAGCAGTCAACCTGGGATTCACTCGCATATTGCACTCGGTAGGCCAAGTCTATCCGCGCAGCCTCGATTTCGAAGTCGTCACAGCCCTCACGCAGATCTCGGCCGGGCCATCGAGCCTGGCAGTCACGCTCAGGCTGATGGCGGGTGCCGGGCTGTCCGGCGAGGGATTTCGAGCAGGCCAGGTCGGCTCGTCTGCGATGCCTCACAAAATGAACAGCCGGTCCTCAGAACGAGTCAACGGCCTGATGAACATCCTGAGGGGGCATGTGACCATGGCCGCGGCAGTAGCCGGTGATCAGTGGAACGAAGGCGATGTATCAGATTCCGTCGTACGCAGAGTGGCCCTTCCAGACGCCTTTTTCGCCACAGATGGAATTCTCGAGACCATCCTCACGATTCTCGCCGAATTCGGTGCTTTCCCAGCGGCCATCGAGGCCGAGCTCCGCGACGAGCTTCCGTTCCTCGCGACATCCAAATTATTGGTCGCGGCCGTCAAGTCGGGGTCTGGAC
>CALCCX010000628.1 GCA_937900165.1 uncultured Acidimicrobiia bacterium
TCTGTCCCTACCCGAGCGTCTTCCGCTGTGATGTCGCGGGGGGCGGTGTCGGGTCGCACCGGCAGGTCCTGGCTCGCGGCCCGCCGGTCGGCGATCCAGTCCACCAACTCGTGGGCGGCAGCACGAAACTCCTCGGGCGTCACAGCCGTCGACTCTGCCACAGGTGACGACGTCAACGGCTAAACGACAGGTTCGATCGCACAGGGTCGGCCGTTGAAAATGGGCATGGCGGTGTAGGCGTCGACCTCGTCGGTGCCGTGGAGGCGGTTGACATTGACACCGGGTCGTCGGCGGGCGTGGTGCTGGCCGGACTCGTAATTGTGGCCCCAGAACTGAGGCACCGCAACGGTGTCGGGCCGGATGGAGTCACGGATCGTCACCGCGATTGTGACCTCACCATGGGCGGTTCGGAGCTCGATGGTGTCGCCGTCGGCCAGGCCGTGCTCGGCGGCGAGTTCGGGGTGGATCGTCGCGGTCGGCTCGGAGAGTGGATCGGCGAGGCTGGGCATGTTGTGGGTCCAGGTGTTGAAGCTGCGCAGCCGGCGCTGACCCGAGATCAGCCACAACGGGAACTCCTCGTCGACGTCGTCATCGAGCGCGAGCGCCTCGTCGAGCCCCTCGACGAGGTCGGGCGGCGCGAGCTGCAGCCGTCCGGTCTCGGTCTTGACGTGCTGGTCGAAGAACGAGCCCGGGTCTTCCGGCGGAAGTTCGATCCCGCCGGGAGTCTCGATGACATCTTCCAGGGTGACGCCGGCGGGCAGCACGCCTTCGTACATCGCTCGTTCGGGGTAGTAGGCGCCACGGGCCCGATGCTCGAGGACTTCCTCGTGCAGAGCGGGATTGTTGAGGAAGGGTGCGTCGGCAGCTACACAGATGTCCTGCATCGCGTCCCATTCGAGGCGGGCCTCACCGGCGGGTTCGACGACCTGAGGTTTCCATTCGATGCGCCGGGCCGGTTCGTACTTGTCGACCATGAAGTGCATCGAGGGCTTCTCGAACTGGGTCGCGGCGGGAAGGCTCCAGTCGGCGAAGGCCCCGGTGTCGGAGTGGTAGATGTCGAAGCACACCAACAGGTCGAGACGCTCGAGCGCAGCCTCCATCTTCGCGGTGTCGGGGAAGCTGATCACCGGATTGCCGGCGAACACGATGAGGGCGCGGACCCGGTCGTCGGCGTCGGAGAGGATGTCGTCGGCAAGCACCGACGCCGGTGGGCCGCCAAAGATCTGCGGGTAGCCTCCCAGGCGGGAAGGTGCCGGGTTCTTTCGCTTGGTGAACTTCTTGATGAGCTCGGGAACGTCGATGGCGCCTGGGTTGAAGTAGACGCCTCCTGGGCGGTCGACGTTCCCAGTGATTGCGTTGAGGCTCTGGACCGCCCACTCGGTGAGCGTCGAGTTTGCGCTCGTTTGGACCCCTACCCGCGTCGTCGCAAACGCTCCGTCTGCCGCCGCGAACTCCCTGGCAACGCGGGCCATCGTGGACCGCGGAACGTCGGTTGCCTCTTCGGCCCGGGCGACATCGTAGTCGCTCGCGAAGGCTCTCCACCAGTCGAAACCAATCGTGTGTGCATCGATGAACCCGGCGTCGACTGCGCCTTCGTTGATGATCGCGCTGATCACGCCCAACAGGAAGAATAGATCGGTGCCGGGGCGAATGGCGATGTGCTCGTCGGCAACCGCGACGGTCTCGGTCCGCCGCGGGTCCACGACGACCACGCGGCCGCCACGTTTCTGAATCGACTGAAAGTCAGAACGGATTCGCGGACGCCGCTGAAGCAAGGTCATCCCTTGCGTCACGATGGGATTGGTACCGAGGAGCAACGCGTAACTCGCGTTGCCCGCGTCGGGCTGAAGGATGTAGTTCTCGTTGCCGAGCATCGCCTCTGCAACCGCGCCACGGTCCGTGTACTCGAGCGACAGAACATTGAAGGAATTGGGGGAGCCAAAGGCAGAGCAGAAGTTGTTCGTTAGGGCAATGACGCTCGAGTCGCAGGCATTTCCCCAGTACGTGGCAATAGAACTCGGTCCGTGCTGATCGCGGATGGCGCGCAGCTTGTGGCCAATTTCCTGGGTGGCCGTCGGCCAAGAGATCGGCTCCCACCCATCCCCTTTCCTTCTCAGCGGGGTCAGCAGGCGGTCCGGATCGTTCTGGTAGTCGGCCACGTGCATGCCCTTGATGCAGGCATAGCCCTTGGTGATCGGGTGGTCGGGATCCGGACGCACCGCCGTCATCCGTCCGTCCTCGACGTCGACCTGGAGGCCGCAGAACGGCTCGCATGCGCCAACCTTGCAGGTGGTTCGATAGGTGTTCACTTTGGACCCTCCATAGCATACAGCCGACAAGGTTACCCGCACCGAGCGGACGCGTCTTGAACGGAATGGCTGAGAAGCAGCAAAAGTGGGGGGGCCGGGTAATCTTGTCGGTCGGCCGGGCGCTCTATGTCGGCCAGACCTCGGATACCGATGTCCACGCCCACCATGCGATTCAGATATCCGTCGCGCTGGACGCTCCTTTCGCGCTTCGTGAGGGAACGAGTACGACCTGGCAGAGCTACCAGGCAGCGATCATCGGGGCGAACGTTGCTCACCAGTTGGACGGGCGCGGCGGCCGTCATGTCCTGGCATATCTCGAGCCAGAAAGCATGGACGGCCGGCGCATAAGCCGTACGGCGCGGGGCACGGGGATCGAGACGCTGCCCGCGTCGGCGGTCGAGAACATTCGCCGTGCCATCATACAAGCCGAGTCCGAAGAGCCGAGCACGCCTGGAGCACGCCGGCTGTTTGCCAACGTATTCGAGGGGTTGGATCTGACCCCTCTGCGCAGATCCTCGCTTGACGCCCGCATCGGCACGGCGGTCAGGGAACTTCGCGATGATCCTTCCGGCCAGGGAGATGTCCCTGGTCTCCACCGTGACTCCCGATACTCTGGTGAAAGCCTCCACGATGGGAAGGAAAGAGTAGGTGGCGAGACCCGGGGCCTCGTCCACCTTGGTGTAGATTATCTTTCCACTGCTTTGATCGCTCATGCCATCACTCCCTCATGTAGAGTCT
>CALCCX010000629.1 GCA_937900165.1 uncultured Acidimicrobiia bacterium
CATTGTCTACTATCTAGACTTACTTCGTGTGTCATATTTTTTCCTCTCTTCTACTTTTTTCATCATGCATTGGCTCTCTTTTTTTTATTTTTTTTTTAATGATACGGCGACCACCGAGATCTACACTCTTTCCCTACACGACGCTCTTCCGATCTCGGCTTTCGAGTCTCGGTTCGACTTGATTTCGTTAGGCGGATATTGCTGGCTCATGTCCAATCACTCCAATCGGGACGATCGTCATATGACGTGGAAGTTCGGTGTATGCGAGGACCGGCAGTTCGAGCCCGAACATGTCGATCGTTCGCTGAAGGGGTTGTCGCAACGTCTGAGTGCAGAGCAGTCCGACCGGTGTATCGAGAGCCGCGGCAGGGCGAAGGGCCTCGATGACATCGAGTTTCAACTGTTTGGTGCCCTCAGGGGACAGTACGAGGTGCACGGCCCCGTCTGCCTCCCTAAGTAGCTCGTGGAAAGATCGCTCGAGATTCGGTTCGAGAGTGACCGCGTTGAGGATGCCCATTGGCGCGATCCGGGCTGCGATGGTGGGAGCGAGGGCGGCTCTGGCCGCGTTGATCATCGCCGTCGGTTGACGGTTGTCCTGAGGCAGCGAACTGATCGATTCGACGATCGTCTCGAGGTCGCGGATCGGTACCCGCTCAGCCAGCAGGCCACGAAGAACCGAATGCAGGATATGGGTCGGAAGCGTTTCGCCACCAACCTCATTGGCCAACAGTGGCTGCTCCTCGTGCAGGCCTTCGACCAGCAATTGCACGTCCTGGCGGGACAGAAGCGAACCGGCATGCGAGCGGACCGTTTCGGCCAAGTGAGTGATGACTGCTGATGTGCGGTCTACCACTGTGGCGCCCGCCGCTTCGGCTGCGACCCGGTTCTCCACCGGGATCCAATAGGCGGTCAGTCCGAATACCGGCTCGGTCGTCTCTCGCCCCAGCGCGCTCAGCGACTCCGCTGGATTGGTCGGAATTGCCATGACGTGTTTGGGCGGTGCCTCACCGCGGCCCACCTCGACTCCACGCAGCATGATTCTGTACGACCAGGCGGGGAGCGAAACGTCGTCGCGGGTACGGACAGGAGGCATCACCATGCCAAGATCTGAGGCGATCTGTCTGCGGAGCGCCTTGATGCGGTCGAGGAGATCTCCCCCTCGTCCCGCGTCGATCAGGTCGAGAATGTCGTATGCGAGATGCAGCTCCAGAGGCTCGACGTGCATCTGGGCGATGAGTGCCTCTGGCGCGTTCGGGTCGATCGTCAACTCCGCCTCTTCCTCCGGTGAAATCGTCTCTTGGCCCTCCACGTCATCCTGGGACGAACGGTTTGCGGCGATCACCGCAAGGATGATTCCGAGGGAGAAGAACGGAACGATGGGTAGGCCGGGCAGCAAACCCATTGCAGAGATAACTACCGCTGCGAGCCTTAGCGCCCTTGGGTTGCCAAAAACCTGTTTGCCTATCTCGGAGCCCATGTCGTCGTCCGAACCGACCCTCGTGACCAAGAGTCCGGTTGCCATCGAGATCAAGAGGGCCGGAATCTGTCCGACCAGTCCGTCGCCGACCGACAGACGGGAATAGGTGTCGCCGGCCTCGGCGAGACTGAGTCCTCTGCTGCCAATCCCAATCGCCAACCCACCGAGCAGATTGATCGTCGTAATGATGATCCCGGCGATCGCGTCGCCTTTGACAAACTTGGATGCGCCATCCATGGCCCCGTAGAAATCGGCTTCCTTGCTGATGCGTTTTCGGAGTTCACGGGCTTGGCGCTCGTCGATCAAGCCGGCGGACAGATCTGCGTCGATCGCCATCTGCTTGCCAGGCATCGCATCGAGGGTAAACCTGGCGGCCACTTCGGCGACTCGTCCCGCGCCGTTGGTGATCACCACGAACTGGATCACGACCAGGATGAGGAAGACGACGAGTCCTACAACCACAGAACTACCGATGACGAAACTGCCGAAGGTTTCGATGACTTTGCCCGCGTAGCCGTCCAAGAGAATGAGACGGGTCGAAGAAACGTTGAGGGCGAGACGGCTCAGGGTCGCCACCAGCAACAGAGAGGGGAACACCGAGAATTCGAGGCTGTCCTTGAGGAGCAGGGTTCCAAGTAGCACGAGGATCGCGAACGCAAAGTTCGCAGCCAGGAGGAGGTCAAGCAGAAGGGGCGAGACCGGTAGAACCATCATCGTGACGATCAGAACCAGGAACAGCGGCCCACCTATGTATGACCAGCGTTTCATCGTGGGGCCTTTCTCCGGTAGGCCATCGCCAGGACCATTGCGACGGCTTCGAACAAGGCCGTCGGCACATAGCTCCCGACCTTTGTCCGTCTGAACAACGCCCTGGCCAAGGGTCGGTCCTCGAAGACCGGAACGCCGTTGCGCCTTCCCGCTTTTCGGATCCGCTTGGCGAGACTGTCTGCCCCCTTGGCTACCACCCTGGGTGCGGGTTCGGCGGCCTCGTACTTGAGAGCGACGGCGAGATGGGTCGGGTTGGTGATGATCACATCCGCGTCGGCGGCGGCGGTGATCATCCTGTTGCGGCTCAGCTCGGCTGCCCTCTGTCTACGGGCTCGTTTGATTTCGGGATTGCCCTCGATATCTTTCGCTTCCCTGCGGACCTCATCCTTGGTCATCTTGAGTTCGTTCAACGTTTTACGCTTGTTGAACGCGTAGTCGGCGGCCGCGATGACGGTCATCAAGATGGCTGCTCGGACCAGGATCAGCCACGCCGCAGAAAAAATGGCGGAGACCGCCGGCGCGAAATCTCGTCTGAGTGCCACAGTTTCGGCCACCGAGTTCAAGGGGCCCCAGGCGAGGGCGAAGAGCAAGACGATCTTGGCTGTCGACTTGACCAGCTCCCAGAGGGCAGTCTTGGGTGCAAACTTCTTGAACCCTCGTTTGACACTCAGATTCGAAAGTTTCGGCTTGAGCGTCTTGGGGGAGAACGCGAACCCGACCTGGCCCACGCCGGCGAGCAAAGCCGCGATCACGGCCATTCCGGCCACCGGCACGATCGTGACTGTCAGCATGGCGAGGGCATCAGCGCCGACTCCGCTTGGGATGCCGCCGCCGCCAGAATTGCGAAGGATGCTCGCCGTTGAAGAGACCAAGGTACCAGTCGCCGATGGAGCGATCAGCCGTACGGCGACGGCCATCAGCACGAGGCTGACCGCGACGCCGACTTCTTGACTTTTTGCGACCTGGCCTTCCTCTTTCGCCTTCGTCAGGCGTCTGGGGGTTGGCTGTTCGGTCCGTTCGGATCGGCTGGTCACCGACACTCCTCATCCGGACTGCGGCCGATCCGTGGCCATACTTCATCTCGCTCCGTCCCCAACCCTGTCGGCCCACGGCACGAGCGGTTAAGGGAGCTGAGCGGCACAATCGGCTGTGGCTGTGGCTGTGGCTGGCTATCCACCGATCGGTCCGCCTACCAGAACGAAGACAGCGTCCTCGAATGAGCCGAGAACGCGAGCGATCATTTCTGGGAAGGCCAGGAACACGACGCTGATGGTGGCCATGGCAGCGAGCATCTTGGCGGGGAGGCCGATTATGAAGACGTTCGATTGGGGCGAAAGGCGGGAAGCGAGACCGAGGAGCAACTCGATCAGAAAAAACATGCCGATCGCGGGTAGCGCCAGCTGAATTGCCAGTTCTACGGTGCGATTCACCAATGTCACGGCCAGTTCTGGCGCAGCGTTGCCCAACGAGAGGCCGGCGTCGAGGGGGATGGCGATGGTGGTGGCATCCAGTGCTGAGATGAGGGCCCGGTCGCCACCCACGACAAAGAGCAAGGTCATGGCGGTCAGGTTCATGGATCGGGCGAAGATCCCCGCTTGGCTGGCGGTCAACGGGTCAAATAGCTGCGCGGCACTCAACCCAGAGGTGAAATCGAGTACTCCGCCCGCGTACTCAAAGAGGGAGAGGAGAAGTCCGGTGAGGTACCCGAGTGCCAGCCCGACGCCGGTGTTGATCGCTATGAGACCGATCATCGCGGTAGTGGTTGGTTCCACCGAGATCGGCTCCGCAAAAGCGAATCCGAGAGCGATTGTCAGTGCCAGCCTGCCGGTTGCGGGGATCATCCTACCGAAGAATGGCGATCCCACCACGAAGGCCCCACTGCGGGCCAGGGCCGCCACCAGACCAACGGCGCCGGTGATTTCCGTCAGGTCGTTCACAGCAGCGTGGGGATCAACCCCCACAATTCGATGATCCAGGTAGTCATCTCCGAGAGCATCCACCCCCCCAGAATCAGAACGATCAAGGCGGCCGCCACGAGTTTGGGAACGAAGGTCAACGTCATCTCTTGGATTTGGGTAACCGTCTGAATAAGGGACACCCCGACACCGATCACGAGGGCAGAGATGAGTATCGGTGAAGATATTCTGGCCGCGACAGCGAAGGCTCCCCGCATGATGTCGAGGACTTGAACGGTGTCCATCAGTACCCCACTGGACTCGGCATCAACCGACTCCCGCTACTGAGGCCACCACTGAGCCGACGATTAGCACCCAGCCGTCGATGAGCACGAAGATGAGCAGCTTCAGCGGGAGCGAAATGAAAATTGGCGGGAGCATCACCATCCCAAGCGACATCGTTACTGCTGCGACAATCAGGTCGATGATGAGGAAAGGAATGAAGATCAAGAATCCGATGATGAAAGCTGTGCGAAGTTCGGACACGATGAAGGCCGGGACGAGGGTGGTAGCCGCTACGTCCTCTGGACGTTCGGGCTGGGGACCGTTAGCCATTTCCATGAACAAACGCAGGTCGGCGTCGCTTGTCTGGGCCAGCATGAAACCCCTCAGCGGTTGGTAGGCGGCGTCGAAGGCCTCTTCTGCGCCCAGCTCACCGGCGAGCAGGGGTTGAATGGCATCCTCATTGACTGTGGCCAACACCGGCTGCATCACGAACAGGGTCAGGAACAGTGAGAGACCGATCAGCACTGGGGCCGGTGGGATGTTTTGTACGCCGATGGCGTTGCGAGTCAGCGAAAATACGATCACGAATCTGGTGAACGACGTCATCAGCACCATGAGGGCAGGGATTGTCGAACCTATCGCCATCACCACGATCAGGCTCACCGATTGGCTAAGGGTTTCTTCCTCCTCACCTGGATCACCTAGCGACGGAACAGTCGGAACCGGAACCTGAAGGTCGAGGTCGTCAGTGGAGTCAACTGCCGGAAGAGTGGGGACGGTGGGTTGCTCAGGCGTTTGAGCTAGAGCGCTCGGCCCGACAAAGGACACGAGTACGACCATCAGGACGAGGAACGCGCTACGACGGGTCAATGGAACCGGGAGTTACATCATCGTCGCCTCGCACCAAGGTTCTGGCGCGTGCGAACAGATCCGTCCATGGTTCCGTTCGGTTGTTGTCGGCGTCCGCGCCGACGAAGCCATCGTCGTCCAACTCGGCGAGGAGGTTCACGGAGTGTTCTGTCGCTCCGATGAGGAAATGGCGGTCGGCCACCTCAACGACCGCGACGGTCGCGCCTCTGAGTAGCGCAGTTCGTTTGACGACGGTCAAGACATCCGGGTTTGCTGCTCGCATCCGGCTGGTCCACCACCACACAGCGAAGGCGATACCTCCGAGCAGCAGGAGTGGCAGGAGTCTGGCCCAAACGTCCACTTCAGATCAACTTGCTCGTGTCGCCAATGATATCGCTGATCCTCACCGATATCATTTCGTCGACGATCACGATGTGCCCCCTACCGACCATGTGCCGGTGTACGTAGAGATCGACGGGTTCGGTCGCCGCTCTGTCGAGCTCGAGAACGTCTCCGGTCTTCCAGGCCAGGATCGAACTCAAAGCGGTGCTCGACCCTCCGGCCACGGCGGCGACCTCCAGGTGGAGCTGACCGAGTTGGCTGATTTCCCGCTGGGTGTCCGGCCCGGATGAGCCTGTCAGCTCCGGAAAGGAAAACGGACGCACGGATTGCGCGGTCATCGTTCCCCCCAGAACAGAGGAAGCGCCGCATTGCACCGATTTGGCTGGCGCACGCGATTGAGCAAATTGTGTGTACGCAACCCCGTGCTCCTGACATGAGTGATGTCAAGTCACCAGTCGGCAAAACCCCCCGATCTTTAGAGGCACCGTCGACGAACCCGTTCCTTAGGCTCGGCTGCGCATATATCCGCAGCCGAGCCGAAAGTTCACAACTCGAGCCGCGCCTGGCGGGGGGTTACTGAAGGATCATCTCGGTGAGGACGACCCTGATGACCTCACCATCCGGATAGATTTCTCGAGCAGCGGTGCTCAGCCGTTCTCTGGCGTCTGCCGCTCCGACCGCGCCGCGCAGTTCGCCAGAAGTCATTTCCGAGATGACCGTGATGGCTGCGTCCTGGACCAGCGAAACTCTGCCGGCGACCAGAGAACTATCCGCAGTTATGTCCAACACCAAAGCCAAACCCACTCTCACATAGCGAAGTTTGTCCGGGTCATCGTCAGCCAGGACGATGGTCATGGTTCCAACGTCGAGGACTTCGCCTTCGACGACTTCTGGCTCGACCATCTCCTCTGCCATTACCTCATCTTCTCCGCCCCCCATGAAGAAGAAGCCTCCGGCCGCCAAGGCCACGACGCCTCCGATGATCATGAACAGCTTCTTCTTCGAGCCGCCCTTTTCTTCCTCTTCTTCAGCCATCAGTTCCTCCTATTAGATCCGGGATCGTCGGGTTGTTCGTGCTGGCCACAATGACCAGCTCGACTCGCCGATTGGCCGAGCGGCCTTCCGGCGTTTCGTTGGAAGCCTTTGGTCGGTATTCCCCATAGCCGGTCGCCGAAAGACGGGTTGGCTCGATCCCATAGGTCCCGTCCATGATGTTGAGCACAGCCAACGCTCGGTCGGCCGACAGATTCCAGTTCGTATATCCGGAGTTGTTGAGCGGAACCGAATCGGTGTGACCTTCGACGAGTATCTGATTGTCGAAATCGGCGAGAATCGGGGCGAGGATCCCGAGAATTTCTTCGCCGCCATCTGAGATTGTGAACTGGCCGGTTTGGAAGAGCACCCCGTCGGTGGCGATGGCTACCACCAGGCCTCTCGAATCGATTTCGAACGTTGGGACCGTCCCGAAGTCGGCCGCGGCGAAGGCGGCGCTGATCGCCTCCCTGACCGCGACAAGATCCTGTTGGGTCAATAGATGTCGATCCGGCGCACCAGGATCGGTGGGTGGGGGTGGGGGCGGTGGCGGGGAATCGTTGTCGCGAGTAGGCATCCCGTCGAGGATCTGGATGCCTTCGATTCCGGCGTCGCCCTCTTCGGGCTCGTTCGAAGCCGCCCCCACCAAAGCCTCTCCTCCTTCGAGGAGACCTTCGGAAACGGATTCGTTTTGGAACACGTCTTCAAGTCCTGAGACGAACAGCAGGAATTTCTGTTGGTCTACCTGGGAAATCGCGTAGAGCATCACGAAGAACGCCATCATCAGGGTCACCACGTCTCCATAGGTGGTGAGCCAGCGAAGCTCATTGTCCGCCTCTGGTTCTTTGCGCTTGAGGGCCATGTCAGGCCGCCTTCTTCTTGCCGGAACGCACGTCCAGGCCTTGGCGACTTTCAGGCGCCAAGAAGGCTTCCAGTCGTTCGACGATCGCCCTGGGGCTTGCTCCAGACTGGAGGGCGATCACGCCGTCTATCGCCATGTCCTTGACGGTCAACTCTGCGGCGTGGAGACGGGCGAGTTTCGACCCGATTGGCAGGAACACTAGGTTCGCGAATATGACCCCGTACAGGGTGGTCAACAGCGCGACGGAGAGGCCGGCTCCTAGCTGGGCCGGGTCGGAAAGGTTCCCCAGCATGTTGATGAGGCCGATGACCGTCCCGACCATGCCCATGGTCGGTGCATAACCACCAAGAGCTTTCCAGAAGGCGATGTTGTTCTGATGTCTCGCATCCATGGCGCCCAGTTCGATTTCCATCACCTCTCGGACCTTGTCGGCGTCGAGTCCGTCGACTACCTGCTGGAGACCGGCCTTGAGGAACTCGTCATCGAGCTCGTTGATGCTCGACTCGAGAGCAAGAACTCCGTCTCGTCTGGCGATCTCCGCGAATTCCATGAGTTTGGTGACGGTCCCGTCGCCATCTGCCAGCTTGGCGGTGAAGATCGGAAGAGCGTCGTGTAGGGAAAGAGTGTGGATCTCGGTGGTCGCCGTTTCATTAAAAA
>CALCCX010000630.1 GCA_937900165.1 uncultured Acidimicrobiia bacterium
GATATGTCAAGTCTGTGATCACGCCGGACCCGAATCAGGGAGGTTGGCCATTCCAACCTCCTCCCAACGAAGTCATGTCGACGTCAGATCCGATTCTGCCTGGTCAGAGGTATGGCAACGAGGGCAAAAGGACCTAGGCGATAGGGGACTATGGACGGTCCTTTCCGCCGCTGACAACAAGTCGGGCGAGAAGCCGATGCGGTCGCCGATCGCCAATCAAGAGTCTTTCGACCCTGGAGCGCCGATGCCGGATGGACTTCAATTCGAGCCATCGGTGGTCACCTCCACCGCAAGCAACAACCCAACACGTCGGGGAGAAGACATGAGAATCGCAATCGTGTACGACAGCCGCACCGGAACGACCAAGGGCGCCGCCGAGCAGATGGCCCAGATGGCCCTCGCGGCCGGTCACCAGGCCACGCCCGTCGCGGTGCAGGCGGCCTCGGCGAGCGACGTCTCGGCCGCAGATGCGGTGTGCATCGGGAGCTGGACCGGGGGCCTGTTCTTCATCCTCCAGCACGCCACCAAGGCAACGATGGAATTCATTGAAACCCTCAGCCTGGACGGGACACCGGCGGCGGTCTTCTGCACATACAAGTCCTCTCCAGGCAAGATGCTCGACAAGATGTCCAGCGCCCTCGAATCCAGGGGCGCCAAGGTCACCGGCCGCTACCACTCCAAGGGACCCCAAGCACCGGACGGATTCGAGGCCTGGCTCGAATCAATCGCATAGCTGATCGGATGAGGTCGTCACCGCCGCACCTGCGCTCATTGAGTCAGTGACGACGGCACCAGGGTTTGGCTTGTCCAGATGGGCTCGACTCGCGGCGAGAACCAGGATGCCACTGACTGCCGTCGGCATGGTCACGTTGGCAGTCGGCGTCCTCCTGTCGGTCCCGAGATGGTGGCCGTGGGTCATAGTTGGGACCTGGGCCCCCGGCATGGTGCTGTATTTCCGCCTGGGCACACCTCGCGCAGACACCGTCGATATCACCGCACCAGTGCGTGGCCGCTGGCGGGTGTTCAACAGCCCGACATCGCGAGTACCCAGCCACTTCGTGCATGCATGGTCCCAGACGTACGCCATCGATCTGGTGGCCGATCCAAACGACGGGTCTCGTCCGGAGTTCTCCTGGTGGCCCTTGGCGCGCCGGCCCGGGGCGTTTCCTGGGTTCGGGCAGCCGATCCTCGCTCCTATCGACGGAGTCGTAGTGCGCTCCCGATCATTCATGCGGGACCATCTCAGCCGGTCGTCCCCACCAGCCATGCTCTACCTACTCGTAGAAGGCATCCGTGAAGTCTTCGGCCCCATCGGGGTGCTCGGCAATCACATCGTCATTCGACGCCAGGACGGCGTGCACGTGTTGGTCGCCCACCTCCGGCAGGGATCGGTGCTCGTCAAGCGGGGCGACTCGGTGGCTCGCGGAGCCAAGATTGCCGAGTGCGGCAACTCGGGCAACACCAGTGAACCGCACGTACACGTCCAAGCAATGGACCAAGCCAGCGTGTGGTTTGCCGCCGGCCTCCCGATTCGATTCGACCAAACCGAATTGCCACCAAACGGCGGCCACCTCATAACCGGTGAGACGTTGCCCTAGGTAGCCGGTTCCACGATCGTTTCAGATGTTCGATTTCCTATGGAGGGCTCATCGGTCGGAGACGAACCCGGAGCACCCAGTGGCATTTCCTTGATGTATACATCCTGCTGGGGGAAGGGGATCGCGATGTCGTTGGCCGCGAACTGCTTGTAGATCTCCAAGTTCAGCTCGTGCAACACCACTCCCCGGTCGACTGGACGTTGTATCCAGCACTGGAGGTCGAAGTCGAGGCTCGACGCGCCGAAGGCTGTGAAGCGCACCCTCGGCTCTGGCGTCGCGAGCGTCTTCGGATGTGCGACGGCGACTGCGTCGAGCACTTCAACCACCTGATCCACGTCTGACCCATAGGCCACCCCGACACTGGTCGAGATCCGGTAGCGGTCGGGTGGTCCACCGGCCTCGTTCACGATCTTCGTGGCACCCATGACGCCGTTCGGAATAGACACTTCGACATCATCGCGCGTGAGCAGCCGGGTGGATCGCAGCCCGATCTTGGTTACCTCACCGCGTTCGCCCGTATCGAGGATGATGAAATCGCCTATCTGATACGGCCTGTCCGAAAGGATGGCCACACCCGCAAACAAGTTCGCCAGCGTGTCCTGGGCGGCAAAACTCAGCGCCAGTCCGACAATGCCGACCGATGCGACCAGCCCAGTGATGTCGATATTCCAGATGACGAGGATGGAATAGATCGCCACCAGAAAAAACACGACCGCGGCTGCGTTGGCCAGCAGTGGCTCTGTGGATTGCCTGACGAGCGCGAACCGCTCCGTGCTGCGTTTCATCGTGCCGAGCATCAGCCGGAAGAACCGGAGACCGAACAGGATCCAGACGATCACGAGGATTGTCCGGACGATCGTCACCGTGACGTCCTCGACATTGCTGACGAGGTCAAGGCGGTAGGTGGCCAGAATCAGGCCGACGAGCGCGACCGTCGTGAAGACGGGTCGATGCAAAATGTCGATCAGCTTGTCATCGAAATCCGTTTCGGACCGTGCCACGACCTAGATCGGAAGAGCACACGTCTGAACTCCAGTCACC
>CALCCX010000631.1 GCA_937900165.1 uncultured Acidimicrobiia bacterium
GCCGACAGGACGACTTTTCCCTCGTCGACACGAGCGTTGCCGTACCACTCGTTGTTCAGGATCATTCGAACCACAAACAAGTGTCGGCCGCGATTGGTGGGCTCACGCTCGGGCTTTCGGGCCACGCGGCGTTCGAGACCTTTTCCGTTCTCACCCGCCTCCCGCCGCCGCTGCGAAGGGATGCCGCAACGGTCAGCGAGTTGCTCGAAGCGAACTTTCCATCGTCGCGGTTCCTCAGTGAAGGCGGGGCCGTCGCTCTCTTTGGGCGACTCCCGGGGTTGGGAATCTCGGGCGGTTCGGTCTACGACGCTCTCGTCGCCTCGGCTGCAGCCGAGGCGGGGGCCACCCTCCACACGAGGGACGATCGGGCCCTCAAGACCTATCGTGCACTCGGTGTCGACGTGAATCTGATCCGATGACCGGCTCCAGACTCGGTTGAGTCGGCCACCTACCGTCGCCGGCTGGCTTCTTTCGCTGGTTTCGGGAAGAGTCGACGATGGTTCTTGAACCGAATGACCCCACGTCGATACGGGATACGGCCTCGGCGGAATTGGTGCGTCCTGGCGCTCAGGGCCCTAGTTCGGCCTTCCCAGTGCCCATTCCAAGTTGTACCCAACCACCGGGGGTGAACTTTCGCCGCTGGCGAGCTCGTAGCAGGTGTATTCCATCGACCACGGATCTTGGATCAGGCAGAACACCCGGTTCTTGCCGGGACCGGGGAAGAACCCGAGATCGAAACCGGGCTCGATGTATTGGCGGAGAGCCCCTGGAGCGTTAGACGCGACGATCGAATTGGCGTACGGGTCGGTGAAGAACTCGCCATTGGCCCCCGCGAACTGATCGTTGAACGCGAAGTCGGTCAAGCTGAGAGTTCGTTTGGTTGCGGTGTTACGTCCGTACACGCCCTCTGGAACACCGCCGTAGCCGTTAGCCGAGGTCGGTTCGGGGTTGGTCAGTTGCACGAGTGTGTCACACGTCAGGTCTGTGCACGCCGACATGGGATCTCGGACGTCGAACCGGAACCGGAACTCCATGCCGAGCAACTCTGTCGCGTTCGTACCGGGCGAGGCGTCCCAGTTCTCATAGTTGAAGTTGTCGAAACTGGGGTCGGTCCGGATTCGCCTGGCAAATTCGTTCGGGCCCGCGACACAGGGATCGTCGATGTCCTCGCCGGTATCAGTCGACGTCGCTCTACCGAAGTCCACCTTCAGCGACGAGGAATAGAGCTGGTTTCCGTAGGAGTCATATACCTCGTTGTACATCGTGTGGAACTGGCCGCAAACCCGCCTTGGCTCACTGGTAGATGCGTGGACGACGAAGCGGACCCAGTAGTCCTCGTAGGGCATGATGAATTCCTTGAAGCCCTCATGGGGAGATTCTGGAGCGGCTCCCTCGTATTCGATGAGGTTGTCCGACACGTACATGTAGCCAATGCGCGGTGCACCTGGGATCAGCATCGGGTCGGAGCCGTGGTCGTGGTTGAAGTTGCACCAGTAGACAGGGTCGATCTGGGGATGCCAGGACGCTTGTTCCGATCCATCCGGTGCAAGGGTCGTGTACTGGTCGTGCACCCACCCTGGGCAGGTGACGTTGGGGGAAGGGGTAGCTTGGCCGTTCGGAGTCGCCGCAGGCGCCGATGGCGTTCCGTCCGCTTCTGCGAAGAAAAGGACGTACATGTCGACGGATTCTTCGTCCGTGCCCCCAGGGCTGGCCAGCCACTGCTCGCCCGCTCCGAAGACCTTCTCGTAGACAGTGATCAGTTCGCCATCGACCGTGACCGTTCCCCCCAGCTGCCAGGACTGCAGCCATGCCGGAAGGGGCCCTCCGTCGATCCACGCCAAGGCAACGGTCGCCGGCCGATTGAGATCGAGGTACAGAAAGTCGTCCCGGTCGGTCTTGTAGTGAGGCCAATTTGGATCGGTGATCAGGATGTCCCACCCCTGGTAGGCTCCGACGTCTTCAAGAATGTCGTAGTTCCACGGGTCGACGTCCTCGTAGAGGTCGAGATCGAGACCACTCGCCGCGCCGCGCGGGATATATTGCATGCGCTCCGTGTCGGGAAACTCGGTCTTTTTTCCTTCTGAGTTCACGTTCTCGTACATCTGGTAGTAGCTCGCCACGAGGGTACGGGTCCCGGGAACCAGACCGAGGCCACGACCTAGGAACGACGCCATCTGGTCGCGAGGTACTGCGTCGTTCGGGCAATAGTTGTTTCCGCCACAACCCAGGGTTATGCCGGATTCGGCCATCGCGTTGACGGCCGCTTCGTGGGGGCTGCCGGCGTCATCAACGAAATAATCGGTGGTCGGATCGAGGAGGTTCAGTGCCCTGTCGAGGAACGAGGCCATCTGGGCCCTGGTCACAGAATCGTTCGGGCAGTAACGGCCCGTTTCGCAGCCGGTGGTCACGCCGGCGGCGGCCAGGGCGTTGATGTTGGCCTCATGCACGTTGCCATTGTCGTCGGTGAACTGATCCACGGACGAGGCGGGGAGCTGCAGTGCTCTGACGATGAAAGTGGCCATCTGAGCTCTGGTTACGGAATCGGAGGGGCAGTACTCGCCGCTCGCGCACCCTTGGGTGATGCCGGCAGCTGCGATAGCCTCGATCATTCCCTCGTGCACGTTGCCGTTGTCGTCGGTGAACGTCCCGCCATTGGAGGCGGCCCCGCTCGTGCCAGCGACAAGCAAGATGGAAATGCTTCCGATTGCAAACGCCAATCCAGCTAGTTTCGAACGCCTCATTCGCATACCCTCCGCGGAGTTATTCAAAAGGGCTCCCTGATCGACCCTGCAAGTAACTCGTCCGAAGAGGCCGCGACGTTTACTTCTTTTTCAGGCGTAGCGCGCCATGGCCCACAAATAAAAATACGAACGCCGCCCCTGGCGATGGGCGGCGTTCGTGTTGTTTCCCTGGGAGGAGGGTCGGGAAAATCAGGCTACGGCAGAGGTCAATTCTCTGGCGCTGAATCCTACAATCGATGCAATATTCTCCAATGTGTCTACGACCTCGGGGTCGAACTGAGTCGCTGCGTGAAGGCCGATTTCTTCGAGGGCGTATTCCACGGGGAGGGCTGGCTGGTAGCAGCGGTCTGAGGTGATGGCATCGAAGGCGTCTGCGACCGTGAGAATTCTGGCCAGGAGGGGGATTTCGGTTCCGGAACGGCCGTAGGGGTAGCCGAGTCCGTCAAAGCGTTCGTGGTGAGCAAGTACCGTATCTGCGATTTCGGGATGGACGAGACCTCTCACCATGTCGAAGCCGAGTTCGGGGTGGCGGCGAATCTCTTCCCATTCGGCACTCTCGAGTGGTCCAGGTTTGAAGAGGACGGCCTGGTCGACATCAATCTTTCCGATGTCGTGAAGGGTGCAAGCTACCTTGAGGCGGCGAAGCCGTTCTTGACTCAGGTCCATTCGGCGGCCAATGGCACCCGCCAGTTCTGCGACACGGCTGCCATGGGCGGCGAGCCCCGGGTCCGTGTGAAGCCGTCTTACTAATCCGTCTAACATTGAAGTTCCTCCCCCACGAGGTCTGTCCCTAGCTGACAGACGTCATGTTGGTCGAGTTGTCCACAGAGGTCCATGGGACGTGAGACCCATTTCGGAATGTGATTCTGATAGGTCTTCCGACCTATGGATGGTCGGGTGAAACCCCTGGTCCGAGGCCTGGCGGTGACGGGCAGTCGGGGAGGGTGGGGCCACAGATTCGGGTCGTGTCGCCTATCCCTTGCCCGTCTTTTCCACACGGAATCCGGTCTTGTTCAAAAGGTGTAAAAACGCGGGCGCGGGCTCCTTGAATTGAGCGCCTCTGAAGATGTCGTCGAAATTATCGAGGTAGGCGGTCGAAGCATTGATGATGTGGGTGAGCGAGATTGTGTTGATGTTCGTCTCTTCGCTGCGGCCGAACGCAACGAGCCTCGTGCGGATGTCTCCGCCCTGGCACGATCGACCTCGATGGACTCCTGTCTCCTGTAGCGCGGATATGACGGTGTCGAGGTTTTCGGTATAGAGCCATCTGAAACGCTGCAGCACGGTGTGGAGGACGCCGTGTGAGCTGAGGCCAGCATTGAAGACCGCCTCGCCCTGTTTCACTTCGCCAACGATCACGTCAACGGTGTCCGGTTCGAGCATGAGTCCCTTGTCCTCGATCACCAGCTCGCGACTAGTGCCTTGTTCGTGGACCTCGGTGAGCACGAATTCCCCAGGAAACCGTATGGCCACCATGTCCACATCGGTGACCGTCTCCCATTTCCCCTTCCTCGTTTGCTCCTGGATCTCGTATTCGGAGAGGGTGAGGTATCCGTTCATTCTCAGGTAGTGCTCGACAAGGTTTACCGCAATATCCATCTCCACAGTCTGGCGCATTCCCATGCCTGTCTGGTGCTATTGGCCGGGCGATTCGTCGGTGGCCAGCTCCCGGGCAGATCGAAAGCGGACCATCGGCTTGACTGGACGGCCTGGGCGCGAAAATTTGTTGCGCATAGGAGCGGCCCCTGGTGGATCATGTGGCAATGGCCAGACTGTTCCGTTTCCTTTTTGCGGCGGCTCTCTTGAGCGCCTGTTCGGGAGGCACAGTTGTTGATTCCCTGCCGTCGCCATCGACCTCAACGACGAGTGTGTCGGGTTTCGAGGGCCTGTTGGCGGCCGACGAATCAGCCCTCGGGTTCGAGAGGGCCGAATATTATGGCCTGGCGGAGGGCCTCCCAGATGGTTCCGCTGTCCTGACTGTTGAGCCTGATGGCGGGAGCCTGATCACAGTGATGCTACTCACCGGCGAAGTCTCGGCTTCTGGTGTCGTGGTGTTCGACGAGAACGGAATCGCGGTCGATTTCACAGCCGAGTCCGCAGACGTATTCGGGTCCGCCGTCGTGTTCGTCGTGATTCCCTCGCCTCCGGATTCAGCGATTCGTTTGGCCCTTGCCGACGCTGAGGCCGGCGAGGTTGCATATTTCGTCAGCATCGTCGGTGCAGAGCATCGCCTCAGTGTTGAGGTAACTGACACCGGGAACGGAATCGAGGTTGCTGCGGTCATGACCGGCGTCACCAATGCGACTGATGCGGCTGCCTACACAGTCACTGCCAGCTACGGCGAAGGGAGCCGAGCACGCTCGATAGTCCTCGAATCTGTTGGTCCGACCGAATCCGGTTGGACCTATCAGGGGGTCCTCGACCAGCCGTCCGGATTCGTCGCGGTGTTGGCGTCCGCCGATGGCCCATACCAAAGGACGGCGCAGGCGTCGGAGTTCGTCCAGGTCGACGATCCGAGCATCCTCACCGGCGATTTCGAGGCCGAGAGATCGGAAGAGCGTCGTGTAGGGAAAGAGTGTAGATCTCGGTGGTCGCCGGATCATTAAAAAAAAAACAACAAGAAACAACAACAGA
>CALCCX010000632.1 GCA_937900165.1 uncultured Acidimicrobiia bacterium
TTTTTGTTAATGATCCGGCGACCACCGAGATCTACACTCTGTCCCTACACGACGCTCTTCCGATCTTCACACCGACATCGGGCGGATGATCGAGGGGGGTGTCGGGGCCCAGTTTTGGTCGGTCTATGTGCCGGCCGCGATTGCTGACCCGTTCGCCGAGACGATGCGCCAGATCGATCTTGTCGAAGAGATGATCGACCGTGACCAACGGCTGGTGAGCGTGAAGACGGCTGCCGAGGCGAGGGCGGCGACCGATCAAGGCAAGATTGCTTCATTGTTGGGAGCGGAGGGCGGTCACAGTATCGACAACTCGCTCGACAACCTCGCCGCATTGGCGGATCGTGGCGTTCGTTACATGACCCTCACCCATTCAGACACGATCGATTGGGCCGACTCGGCCACCGACGACGAGCGCCACGGCGGTTTGACCACTTTCGGCAAGGACGTGGTGCAGGCCATGAACGAACTTGGGGTACTGGTCGACCTGGCCCACGTGTCGGTCGACACCATGCGAGACGCCATCGACGCGAGTGCCAGGCCGGTGATCGCCTCCCACTCCAACGCCTATGCCCTCGCACCCCATCCCCGCAACATTCCCGACGACGTGCTGGCTGCGATCGGGGATCAGGGAGGCGTAGTGATGGCAGTGTTCTTCTCGGGGTTCGTGGTCCGCTCCACTGCCCTCCAGATGATCGACATGTTCGACGAGTGGCGCCGCATCGAGCGGGAGATTCCTGACGAAAAAGAGGCCGCAGATGCGAGGACCAGGTTGGAGGCGTCGATGGATTTTGAACGTGGCACGGTCGGTGACGTCGTTGACCACATCGAACACATCGCAGAGATCGCCGGAATCGACGCGATCGGCCTTGGCTCGGACTTCGATGGCGTGACGCTTCTGCCCACCGGCCTCGAAGACGTCAGTTGCTACCCCGCTATCACCGACGAGCTGCTCAGCCGTGGCTGGTCCGAACCAGACATCCGCAAAGTCCTGGGCGAAAACTCTCGAAGGGTCCTTGAGGCTGCTGAGTAGCTAGGGCAGGTTCTCTTGGTGGGAACCGCCCCCTCCTCCGGCGAAAAATGACTCGCCGGCACCTCCCCCAGATGCCTCGTGCCTCGGCGGGGGAGGAGATGTCGTTAACCCGCCCTAGTTCGCTTCGGCGGGGGTGGGTTTGCACCAGAATGTGGCTAGTTGGCCGGCGGCTGCAAGTAGGCCGGCGCCGGCGATGGCGGCGCCTACCCAGCCGTCGAGGTTGTCTTCGATACCCAACGCAGCGTCGACCGACGCGCTTCCCGCTCCGGCGATGGCGATCGCCAGGCCAGCCACCGCCAGGGTTACTACGTATTCGTAGCCTTCACCAGGCCGGAAGATGAAGAAGCCGTGGGAGCGATGGATTGCCCAGAACGCAACGAACATGGTGGCGATCAGGCCGGCTGCGGCGACCGGGGTGAGCAGACCGACGATGAGCAGGACCCCTACGCTTATCTCGACTACTGCTGAGGCGAGGGCCTGAAACTTGGACCTCGAGAAGCCGACGCTGCCAAACCATTGCGCGGTGCCCTCGAGGCTCTTGGCGTGATTGACACCGTGCAAGGCGATTACGACTCCGACCCAGATTCTGAGCACCAGCATTGCTACGTCCAGCGGTTCCATTCGGGTCTTTCCTCTCGCCGACTAGTTCGAGCAACCCTTGTCGCCGGTGGATGATTCCATGCGCGTGCTTTCAACCTGCCACCAGCAGGGGGACTTGCACTTCTTCTGCTGACAACCCTCCGTGATATCCGATGAGACGTCGATCCATGGATCTTGGGAGGATCAACTTGCCGTGGTCGGCGAGGAAGACCCCGTCAGGAGCACGCTCGCTAAGACTCGAATGGTCAGGCCCTTGACCCCACCAGGCCTCCATGTCGACGAGCGGGTGCCAGGTGGCAGGGATCTGGCTTTCGAGCCGGGCGATCGCGTCACGATCCCCCCTTGCATACAGGGATCGAGGATCCCCGAACAGCTCGAGACCGCCAACCGTCTCGCGGTTCAACAGAACCTTGTCCTCGTCCTGGAAGTCGAGGTGTCCGTGGTCTGCGGTCCCGATCATCACCGCATCTGGCGGCAGACGGGCGGCCATCGATTCCCAGGCGTCGGCGACTGTCTTCACTGCCTGGTCGTACTTCGGCGATTTTTGACCCGCCACGTGCGCGGCGAAATCGACGTGGGGCAGGTAGGCGAACACCAGACGCCCCGGTTGGGCGGCCAGCATCGTCACAGCATCGACAGCATCGTCGACCGACCAGAACGGTTCGAAGCGCGCACCCCGGTAGACCATCTTGGTCAGAGGACTGTCGATGAAATCGCCAGGCTGAGCGGCGATGGGTTCGATTCCACCCGCTCTGAGCCTCTCCCATGTATTTGGGGTGGGAAGGAAGTCAGTCGTATCCACATCGATTGGGATTCCGCGGCGACCTATCCATTTGAGAGTGTTGACGATGCCGAGCCCTGGCAACGACATCAGGTGGCCGATCAGGCCATGGCGACGTGGCGGGAGGCCCGTGCCGATCGTCGCCAGCGCAACCGACGTCGTGCTCGGGAAAGGTGCGTCCACGGTCCCGACCCGATCCGCGACCAGAGCGGCGGCGGCCGGATGGTTGAGCTGGTGGTCCCCGAGACCATCGATCAACATCAGGACGTACGTCGAAGCTTGTGGAACAAGGCAAGCCAGCTCGGGGTGCAGACCAGGCGAAGGAGCATCGCCGATCAGCCGTCTCTCTATTTCCCCGATCACATTGAGAATCGACCCGCCAGAATGGTCCGGCACCCGGAAAGCAGACATTCGGCCACGCTAGCGGTACGTCGTTGAGGGCCAGCGTTCATGGCAACCATCTTTCCCCCCGCCCCGAAGGGAGTCCGGTGGCCATGGCAGACTGATGCTCGCCCTCTCCGGCTCTGGCCTCCGACCCTAGAGGCGGGCTTTCCCGGGCCTCAACGTCGGTGAATCCCCGACACGGCACCGGCTCGGTTTGAGTTCTTCTCTTTCGCATGGTGCTGGCGCGGTGACCGGGCCGACGGTGCCTCGCGCACGAGTGTGCGCTGGTGGGTCGCGGCTGGTTCTCATGGTGGGTACGGCCCCCTCCGGCGTCGAAAAATTTCTCGCCGCCACCTCCCCCAACCGCCTCGTACCTCTGCGGGGGAGGAGATGGTTGGGGCAGGTACTCATGGTTGTGCAGAGGTTGGGATGAATTCGGCGGCGGGGGGTTGATCCCTATACTCACCGGCGCCGTGGAGGGAGGGCCGCTTTCCTACGCGGACGAGCCGAGTTCCCCATGACTAGCGCTCGAGAGATGCACGCGGAGAACGACGGGTGGAGACCCAGTGAGCGCCTATTTCGAGGACTACATCACGGTCGCAGGTTTTGGCCTGTTCGGACTGGTTCTGGTGGTCTCGATCCTGGGTATGACCTTCATGCTGCGGCCTTCCAACCCAACCTACGAAAAACTGCTGACCTACGAGTGCGGGGTCGACCCGGTCGGGGATGGATGGAGCCAGACGTTCGTGCGCTACTACGTGTTCGGACTGCTGTTCGTCCTCTTCGATATCGAAGCCGTTTTCCTCTTCCCATGGGCGATCATCGCTGAAGACCTCGGCGTTCCCGGACTCGTGGCGATCACGATTTTCATCCTGACACTCCTCGAAGGATTGCTGTACGCAATCCGCAAAGGTGTCTTGCAGTGGGAATAGTTGCCGAAAAATTTGGCGGGCTGAAACCGGTCTCGTTCGTTCTGAACTGGTCGCGCCGCTACTCGTTGTGGATGTTCCAGTTCGGCCTGGCCTGTTGCGCCATCGAAATGATGGCGGCCTCTGGACCTCGCTACGACTTCATGCGGTTCGGCATCATCCCACTGCCGGCTTCGCCTCGTCAGGCGGATCTGATGATCGTGGCCGGCACTGTCACCGACAAGATGGCCCCTGCCGTCAAGCGACTTTATGACCAGATGCCAGAACCCAAGTATGTGCTCTCGATGGGATCTTGCGCCAACTGCGGCGGACCGTATTGGGATTCGTATTCCGTCACCAAAGGCGTCGACCAACTGATCCCGGTCGACGTGTACATCCCGGGTTGTCCCCCTCGCCCCGAGGCGCTGATGGAGGGCATCGTGATGCTCCAACAAAAGATCAAGAACGAAGACATTCGCGAGAAGTGGCTGGCGCGTGACCCCGAACCCGTCTGATCCTCAAGGCGAGGTCGAGGTCGAGGCCGAGGCCGAGGCCGAAACGACCGAGCCGGATCCGCTCGCCGACTTCGCCGCTTCCATAGCGGAAGCGGTTGGGGCTGCGTCGCATTCCACCGAGTACGAAACGATCAAGATCTTTGTCGAACCCGACGCCTGGGTTGATGCTGTGACCAAGGCCCGCGATGAATTCGACCTCGCATTCTTCTCCTGGTTGTCTGCTGTCGATTGGGCCAACGAGGTATCCGTCGGGGACGGCCCGCAGGAAGAGGTCGAGGAGCGATACGAAGTGATGTGCGCGCTCGGTGATCTGACGGACGGCAATCTGGTCATCTTCTCCACCAGCCTCGACAAAGAGGCGCCGACCATCGACTCGCTGGTGGACGTCTTCCAGGGGGCGGCCTGGCACGAGCGCGAATCCCACGAGATGTTCGGGATCGACTTCTCGGGCAATCCCGACCTTTCCCCCCTGTACCTGCCGGACGCCTTCACCGGGCATCCTCTACGCAAGTCATATCCCCTGCTGAGCCGAGAAGTAAAACCCTGGCCCGGCAAGGTGGACGTGGAAGACATGCCTCCAAGCTCGCAGAACCCGGAGGCATGACATGGTGATCGAACAGGACACCACGTTCCAGATTTCTGAGGTCGCCGTATCGGTGGAGATCGAAACTCCGGACATGACCCTCAACATTGGTCCCCAGCACCCTTCGACCCACGGGGTGCTGCGGCTGATCGCCAAAGTTGACGGCGAGAAGGTCACGGACGTCAAGCCGGTGATCGGGTACATGCACCGTGGCTACGAGAAATTGGCTGAGGTACGAACCTATCCTCAAATCACCTCGATCGTGAACCGGATTGATTGGGTATCGGGGTTTGCCAACGAGATTCCCTTCATCGTGGCCGCCGAGCGGCTGATGGGGGTGGAGGCTCCCGAGCGGGCCCAGTGGGTCCGACTCGTGCTCTCGGAGATGGCCAGGATCTCCAGTCATCTCATCTTCATGGCCTCCTACCCCCTCGAGCTTGGCGCGGCCACACCCCTGTTTTTTGCTCTGCGCGCACGCGAACGGGTGCTCGATCTCCTGGAGTCTGTGACCGGGGGACGTTTCCATCCCAATTTCAACCGCATCGGTGGCATCAAGCCTGTCTACGGATCCGGCCCGACCACCAAGAAGACCTCGATGGATGTGCCGGCCGGGTTCCTCGCCGAAACCCGCGACGCCATGGACAAGGTCCTGGGGACCTGCCGCGAGATTGAAGACCTGGTCGCCGGCAACGAGATATTCCTCGCTCGTACCAAAGGGATCGGGGTGCTCCCTGTGGAAGTGGGCGCGGACTATGGGGTGTCCGGCCCCAACCTGCGAGCGTCAGGCACCGATTTCGATCTACGCAAAAAGGCGGACTATCTCCCCTACGACCAGTTCGACTTCGACGTCGCGGTCGGCGAGAACGGTGACTGTTACGACCGGTGGCTGGTCAGGCTCCAAGAGATCCGGGAAGCCGTCAAGATCATCCAGCAAGCCATCGACGGTCTGCCTTCCGGACCAATCCAGGCCAAGGTGCCCAAGGTCATCAAGGTGCCCAAGGGCGAAACCTATGTCCGCGCCGAAAATCCCAAAGGCGAGATGGGCTACCACCTGATCTCCGAGGGCGGTTCGGGCCCATATCGGCTCAAAATCCGCTCCGCTTCCTTTTCGAACATATCGATGCTGGCCTGGATCCTCGAAGGGGCGATCATCCCAGACATCATCGCGATCATGGGATCACTCGACTTCGTGCTCGGAGACGTGGACCGATGACTCTCGCGATCGTCTTCTGGGCTGAGCTCGCCATCAAGATCGGGATCATCGCTGTGGCGGTTCCGGCCATCGGAATGGTGCTGGGGTTTGCCGAGATGAAACTCTCTGCCCATATGCAGAGTCGGATTGGGCCCTATTTTGCCGGTGGCCGATTCGGGTGGATGCAGCTCATGGCGGATGGCCTGAAATTCATGCAGAAGGAAGACATCATTCCAGCAGACGCCGACCGCCCGGTCTTCCGCTGGGCACCGGCCCTTCCACTCATCGGCACGATGGCGCTGCTGGTCATCATCCCGATCAGCGCGGCGGAATTCGGGATCATCCAGGACCTGGAAGTAGGCATTTTTTATGCCCTGGCCATCTCGTCGCTGAGCACCATCGGAGTGCTCATGGCCGGATGGTCCTCTGCGAACAAGTATTCGTTGATGGGGGGTCTGCGAGCCGCAGGACAGCTCATCGCATACGAGCTCCCACTGGTTTTGGCCGTCGTCGGAGTGGTGATCCAGGCAGGGACCATGTCCATGCAAGGCATCGTCGAAGCCCAGACGGCCCAGGCCTGGCCCTATGTCGTCACCCAGTTCCTCGGCTTTGCAATCTTCTTTGTGGCGGCCCTCGCCGAACTGAACAGGATTCCCTTCGACATGCCGATTGCCGAGTCCGAGTTGGTGATGGGTTACGTCACGGAGTATTCGGGTTTCCGGTTCCTGTTTTTCTTCCTGGCCGAATACGTGAACATGTTCACGATGTCTGCGATCGCGGTCACCCTGTTCCTGGGCGGATACTGGTTCTGGGGCATCCCAACCGATTCTGCTCTGCTCGGGGTGATTGTCCTGCTGGCCAAATCGTTCGTCCTCGTTTTTATCATGATCTGGTTCCGCTGGACCTTCCCGAGGTTCAGAGAAGACCAACTCCAGACACTTGCCTGGAAGTGGCTGATCCCCCTGGCCGTGCTCAATGTGATCGCCACCGGCGCTTTTAAGGTGCTGCTGTGAACAAACCGCTCGGTTATGGCCTGCTCGTCGGGATGAAGGTCACGTTCAAGACGATGCTCCAGACCTGGATGTCAATCGCCACCGGAGGCCGCAAGGGGCTCCAGTCCACGGTCAACTACCCCAAGGTCAAGGAGGTGCCGGTCGCCAGGGCCAGGGGAGTCATCGCGCTCGATCAGGAAAACTGCACCGTTTGCATGCTGTGCGCCCGCCAATGCCCTGACTGGTGCATTTACATAGAGGGCCACAAAGAGCACAAGGAGCCGACCTCGCCCGGAGGCAGGGTGCGCAAACGCAGCACCCTCGACCGCTTCGACATCGACTATGCCCTCTGCATGTATTGCGGTATCTGTGTTGAGGTTTGCCCGTTCGACGCCCTGTACTGGACGCCGGAATATGAGTACAGCGAGCTGGCGATGGGTGACATGTTGCACGACATGGACCGTCTTCAGGACTGGATGAGCACGGTGCCAGATGCCCCGGAGATCGAGAAATGAGGGGCCGCCGTTGACATTCGGTGACTGGATCTCGGAACCCACCAACTGGGCCTTTCTGGTGATGGCCATACCGTTGGTGCTGGCCGCTTGGAGGGTTGTGACCTCTCGAAACGTGGTGCACGCGGCGCTGTCGTTGGTATTTGCTCTGGCCGCCTTGGCAGGGTTGTTCATCCTGCTGGGCGCCGAGTTTGTGGCCTGGGTATTGGTTCTGGTCTACATCGGCGCGGTGATCGTCCTGTTCCTGTTCGGAATCATGATCACCAGGGCTCCGATCGGGATGGAGGCCGAGCTGAGCCACAACAAGCGCTGGCCGGCCGCTCTGTCCGCACTGGCAATTTTCGTCACAACCAGCTGGTTGTCGGTAGACGCGTTCGGTACCACCAAAATCGTGGACGTCGGTGTTCCGACCTCTACCGAAATCATTGGCAGGAGTTTGCTCGGCCAGTTCGTATTGCCGTTTGAAGCAGTTGGGTTCCTGTTGCTGGCCGCGCTGATCGGTGGCGTCACCTTGGCGAGGCGCGATGACACTCCAGCAGATGAGGAAGCTCGAGAGGCGACCGCAGACGCGGAGGCCAAGACATGATCGTCAGTCAGTTTCTGGTACTCGCCTCGCTCCTGTTTTCTCTGGGTGTATATGGATTGTTGGTGAGACGAAACGCGGTAACGGTGCTGCTGGCCGTGGAGCTGATGTTGGCCGGCGTGAACCTCAACTTCATTGCGTTCGAATCCGTCATACGCGACTCTTTGGCGTCCGGCCAAGTTTTCACAATTTTCGTGCTCACCATCGCAGCTGCCGAAGTTGGGATCGGCCTCGGCATCGTCCTGCTCATTTTCCGCAATCGGGCCACTGGCAACGTCGATGAGCTGGACCTGATGAAATGGTGAACACGATCGCTCTTGCTCAGACCGTGCTGGCCGTCGTCGAAGAAGACGGGGCCGTAGTCGAGGCCGTCGAACTGGCCAGCGGAGGGTTTTTCGCCCAATGGGCCGGCATCATGCTGCTCAGCCCCTTTGTCGCCTTCATTGCGATAATCCTGGTTGGCAAGCGAATGAAGTACAACGGCGCAGAGTTGGCCGTGGGCGCCATGGCCCTCAACCTCGTTTGGTCGAGCGTGCTGTTCGTGTCGAACATGATCGACGGGATCTTTTACGAGGTCGGATTCGTGGTGGCAGACGTCGGCCAATTCATGGGCCGACCTCTGGTCTTTGAGCTCGGATTCGTCGTAGACGGTCTGTCGATAATGATGTACTGGGTGGTCGCCTTCGTAAGCACCATGGTGTTCATCTACGCGGTCAGCTACATGCAGGGCGACGTTCGTGTCCCTTGGTTCTTTGCGTCGCTTTCCCTTTTCGCCGGAGCGATGCTGGTGCTGGTCGGTGCCCCCAACCTGATCCAACTGATCATTGGCTGGGAAGGTGTCGGTCTGGCCAGCTACCTGTTGATCGGGCACTACTGGGAGCAGAAAGAAAATTCGTCTGCGGCGATCAAGGCATTCCTGGTCAACAAGGTCGCAGACGTCGGTCTGATCATCGGTGCAATCATGATCGGCCGGACCCTCGGCGACTTCCGGTTCTCCTCGATTGCCAAGGCGGCCATTGCCCAGGACGAGGCGTTGGCTGGGATAGCGGTTGCTGCCGGCCTTTTGCTCTTCTTCGGAGCGATGGGCAAATCCGCCCAGTTCCCTCTGCATGTCTGGCTGCCGGACGCCATGGCCGGTCCGACCCCGGTGTCTGCACTCATGCATGCAGCCACGATGGTTACCGCCGGTATCTATCTGATGGGTCGGCTGTTCCCGCTCTATCAGAACCTTGCCCAGGATGCCAGGGAGTGGATGGTCCCGATCGCGGCGATCACCCTGTTCGCGATGGGCTTGCTCGCTCTCGTGACTGACGACATCAAGAAGGTTCTTGCCTACTCGACCGTGTCTCAGCTCGGCTACATGATGGTGGCGATCGCGGTCGGCGGATACACCGCCGCGTTGTTCCACCTGTTCACCCACGCATTCTTCAAAGCCTTGTTATTTCTCGGGGCCGGCTCGGTCATCCACTCCGTGCACTCCAACAACATGAGCGACATGGGCGGCCTCCGAAAATACATGCCGACTACGTACCGAACCTTTGTCATAGGCGCATTGTCTCTGGCCGGGATCATCCCCTTGGCGGGCTTCTGGTCGAAAGACGAGATCCTCGGGGTGATGGGTGTTGAGGGCTATACCTCGTTCATGTGGCTGGCGATCGCCGGTGCATTCATCACTGCCCTGTACATGACCAGGACGGTCGCGTTGACCTTCCACGGCACCTACAAGGGTGAGGGTGTTCCCCACGAGTCTCCTCGGCTGATGACCATTCCATTGGTGGTTCTGGCTGTTCCGGCCACCATCGCAGGACTGTTCAACATCCCAGGTGTCAGTTGGGGATCGATTGGGAACTTCACGAGCTGGATCGGCGCCCGCATCGTGCCGATGGGCGACTACCACCCAAGTTCCATCAACTGGGGCCTGGCGACTGCCGGCGTCGCCGCCGCCGCTCTTGGTATCGCGCTCGGCTGGTCGCTGTTCGGCCGAGACGCCAGAACCCAGCAGCTGAGGGACACTTTCGAGATTCCATTCCTGTACCCACTGCTTCGCAACAAGTACTACATCGACGACCTATACATGCGTGGGTTGGTCAACCCGATCAAAGGCACCGTCGCCAAGGGGATCGACTTTGTCAACGGGTCGGTGATCGACGGCATCGTCAACGGGGCGGCCTTCCTCATGGGAGCGTTCGGCCGCTTCGTATATCAAGGTTTCGATCAGCGAGGCATCGACCTCGCGATCAACGCGACGGCTGGAGGAACCAGCCGTCTCGGTGGGGCGCTTCGGTTCCTCCAAACCGGGAAAGTGCAGCATTATGCGGGCGCTTTCGTGGTGGGGGCCGTAGTGCTCGTCGTCGGTTTCGTGATTTTCACCTAAGAGGGAGACAAGATGTCCTGGTTCGACAACGGTTGGGGGCTCAGCCTCGTCGTGTTCCTGCCTGCCCTCGGGGCGATGGTTCTGTTGGGCATACCCAAGGCTCAGGAGACCGCCCAGAAGTGGACGGCGATGCTGTTCACCGGCGTAGCCATGGTGATGTCGATCATCATCGCGGCAACCTTCGAGTACGGATCGGCCGAGCAATTCCAGTTTGGAACGAAACTCAGCTGGATCCCGGCGATCGGGTCGAACTACAACGTGGGAGTCGACGGCATCAGCCTGCCGCTGCTGGTCCTGTCAACGGTGATCACCGTGCTGGCAATCATCTATTCGTGGAACAACTGGGAGGAACCGCACAACCCCAAGGCCTTCCTGGCGTTGATGCTGATCCTGGCCACGGGGATGAACGGCACCTTTGTGGCGCTCGATCTGGTGCTTTTCTTCATCTTCTTCGAGCTGGTGCTCCTCCCCATGTATTTCATGATCGGCATCTGGGGCGACAAATCAGAACGCACGCTGCCGGTGTTCAACAAAGTCGTCGAAAACCGACTTTACGCGTCGCTCAAATTCTTCTTGTTCACCTTGTTCGGGTCCGCGTTCATGTTGCTTGGTTTCCTCGGTCTGTATTTCCGCTCAGGAGAGGTCGGCGCACCTTCCAACACCTTCGACATCCCGACCCTCATCGCACTTGGATCCGAAAATGCCTTCGGCAGTGGCACCTTTGCCTTCCTGGTATTCGGGGCCATGTTCTTGGGATTTGCGGTCAAGGTTCCGATGTGGCCTTTCCATACCTGGCTTCCTGACGCTCACACCGCGGCCCCCACGGTCGGCTCCGTGCTGCTGGCGGCAATCATGCTGAAGCTCGGCTCATACGCCTTTATTCGAATCTCGATTCCGATCCTGCCCGACATGGCCAAGCAGTGGGCGCCGGCCATCGGAATCCTCGCGGTGATCGGCATCATCTATGGCTCACTGGCCTGTCTGGCCCAGACGGACATCAAACGCCTTATCGCGTTTTCGTCGGTTGGGCACATGGGTTTTGTGATGCTCGGCATTGCAACCATGACCGACATCGGAATCAACGCGGCGATCATCGGCATGGTCGCTCACGGAATCATCACCGGGCTCCTCTTCTTCCTCGCCGGGTCGATGAGTCACCGGTACCACACGAGGGAGATCGCCAGACTTGGCGGCAACCAGAAGCTGATGCCGTGGTTGGGAGGAGTTCTAGCTTTCACGGCCATGGCCTCGCTCGGTCTCCCTGGCCTGGCAGGGTTCTGGGGCGAGTTCATGGCGCTGCTGGCCTCCTTCAGCCCCCTCGATGGGCTCGATTTGACACTCTTCCGCACGCTGATGGTGTTGGGCGCGATCGGGACCGTGCTGACCGCCGGCTACATGCTGTGGCTACTGCAGAGAGTCAACCTCGGTGAGCCGAAGCCGGAGTGGGATGGTCGGGAGTTTCATGACATCGACATGTTCGAATGGATGGCGTGGGCGCCGCTGATCATCGCAACGGTCGCGATCGGCGTTTTCCCCAACATTGTGTTCGGAGCCACGAGAGACGCCGTGGTCAACCTCGTCCAGAACGCATTCGGGGGCTGAGCGCACGATGAATCTCGACTTTCACGCGCTGGCGCCCGAGATAATCGTCGCCATCACCGTTTTGGTGGTGTTGTCGCTCGACCTGTCGCTGCCGAACCGCCTCAAGTGGGTAGTGGCGGTCGTGGGTGTCATCGGGCTGATGGCTGCGACCATCCCGGTGCTGACCCTCGCGTTCGGAGACGACGTCGGATCGCGGGTGATGCTGGGCGGCACCTATGTCGTCGACGATTTCTCGCTCGTATTCAAAGGTGTCTTCCTGGCGGCCGGCTACATCGTATTGCTGATGTCCGTCACCTACATCGAGTCGGACCGCTACTACATCGGCGAGTACTACGTGCTCATGCTGGTGTCGATCCTCGGGTCGCTGATCATGGCTTCATCACGGGATCTCATCACCATGTTCGTCGGTCTCGAACTGGTCACCGGGCCGTTGTTTCTGTTGGCCGGCTGGCGAAAGGGTGATTCCAAGTCGAACGAATCGGCCCTCAAGTTCTTCATCCTCGGTGTGCTTTCGACGGCCATTTTGCTCTATGGCATGTCCTTCCTCTACGGCTTGACGGGGTCGGTCAAGTTCGATGAAATCCGAGCAGCTTCCGTTGCCCTGGCAGACAACGGCGCGTTCCAGATGGCGATCCTCTTCACGTTGATAGGTTTCGCCTTCAAGGTGTCGGCAGTGCCGTTCCATGCCTGGGCCCCAGACACCTACGAGGGTGCGCCGACACCGGTCACGGCGTATCTGTCTGTGAGTTCCAAGGCTGCCGGTTTCGTTGGACTGCTGGTGCTCACCTATCTGGCCTTTCCCCAAGTAACCGATGTTTGGGGTCCTGCATTGTGGATCCTGGCGGCGGCCTCGATGACCCTCGGAAACCTCGTAGCCCTGCGTCAACACAACATCATTCGGATGCTGGCCTATTCGTCGATCGCCCAGGGCGGGTTCATCCTCGTTCCGTTCGCGGCGGCTGCGGCCAACAACAACGCGATCCTGCCAGACGCATTCTCGGCCACGGTCGTCTATATGGTCATCTACGCATTCATGAACCTGGGAGCGTTCGCCTTTGTGATCGCGGCCGCCGCCAAGACCGGCAGCGGCGAGATCAACAGCCTCGCCGGTCTGGGCTCACATTCGCCAGGTTTGGGTCTCGTCGGAGCGATCTTCTTCTTCTCGCTGGCCGGGGTAGATCGGAAGAGCACACGTCTGAACTCCAGTCACACTGATATATCTCGTATG
>CALCCX010000633.1 GCA_937900165.1 uncultured Acidimicrobiia bacterium
CGACGATGCAGGTCCGTCGTGAGGTCGCCTGGTGGATCCGGTCGAGTCGCCCCGATGTCGTCCTCAGTCACGACCCCTGGCGTAGATACATGTTCCATCCAGACCACCGCGCCGCTGGGATGTCAGCGATCAACGGGGTGGTTGCAGCTCGGGACCACCTGTTCTTTCCCGATCAGATCGGCAACGGCCTCGAACACCACCGCCCGAACGCGCTGCTCCTATGGGCACCGGACGAACCCGACCATTGGGAAACCGTCGAAGGGTTCGTCGACTCCAAGGTCGAAGCCCTCATGGCGCACTCAACCCAGGGGTCCACCACAATGGGAGACGCAGACACAGATCAGAACGCCGCGGCTAGTTTCTCAGACGAAATCCACCGTCGAACTGCGAGCGCCGGCTCGGAGATCGGCCACCTTGCGGCGGAACACTTCAAACTCATGCGCCCCTGAGTGGGCCCTCTCAGCGGATCGCGTCTCCGGTTGTCGTGTCAAAGAAATGCATCTTGGTGGTCTCAACGGCCAGCGTCGTAGCCTCGCCGCTGGCGGGAGCTGCGTCGGGGTTGATCCTTGCGGTGAACTTGGTCGTGTCAGCCCCGGCCGAAGAATCACCGCCCTCGTCGTCAACGAGCTCATCCAATGCTGCCGTGCTCACCGGTGCAAATGGCATCGTGAAATGCACGAAGGCCTCGGAACCGAGTTGCTCGACAAGATCGACGTCGATCGACATGGTCCGGCCACCTATCTTTTCAGCCGGCAGAACCGAGGCAAGCTCGAACGCCTCCGGTCGGATGCCGATCACAACTTCCTTGCCCTTGTACGCAGCCAGGCCTGGACGCTCCGACAGAAGCTGTTGGTCCAGCACCAAACGGTCCTTGCCAAAGGCCGCAACCACCTCACCGTTCTCGCCCTCGATATGACCCGCAGCGAAATTCATCGAGGGCGAGCCAATGAAACCCGCAACAAACAAATTGTGTGGATTGTCGTAGAGCTCGCGGGGTGAATCCACCTGCTGGAGGTTGGTTTCTTCGCCAGTGATCGAGCGCAACACTGCTACCCGGTCCCCCATGGTCATCGCCTCCACCTGATCGTGGGTCACATAAAGCGTGGTGGTAGCGAGCCTGGCGTGAAGGAGCCCGAGCTCCGAACGCATTTGAACGCGAAGCTTGGCATCGAGATTGGAGAGCGGCTCATCCATCAAAAACGCGGCCGGCTCACGAACAATGGCCCTACCCATGGCCACCCGTTGGCGCTGGCCGCCGGAAAGAGCCCTCGGCTTGCGATCCAACAGCTCGGTGATCTCGAGCACCCTCGCGGCCTCGCCCACCTGCGCTTTGATGTCGTCTTTTGGAATCTTGCGGAGCTTCAAACCAAAAGCCATGTTGTCAAAGACCGTCATGTGGGGATAGAGCGCGTAATTCTGGAACACCATCGCTATGTCGCGGTCTTTGGGAGGCACATCATTGACCACCTTTCCACCAATGGTGATGGTCCCTTCAGTGATTTCCTCTAGCCCGGCAACCATCCTCAACAGCGTCGATTTTCCGCAACCGGACGGTCCGACCAGTACGACAAACTCGCCGTCTGCGATCTCGAGGCTGACGTCTGCAATAGCTCTCGTCACCCCCGGATAGACCTTGCCAACCTTTTCATAGACGATGTCAGCCAATGTTCCTCCAGCTCCAACAGGAGTCCGAACCTACCACGAATGGGCAGTCCGATGTCGAGAGTCAAGGCCAGAGGGCGTGGCGCAAGGGCACCGTCATCTATGATTCGACACCGAGTATCGAATCTAAAATGGGATGGAAACAATCGTGAACGAAGGCAACGTTGCGGTGCTGACCGGTGGTACTGGAGGACTCGGCTCCGCCCTGGCCACCCGGCTGGTAGCGAGGGGATTTCGGTTGGCTGTCACTTATCTCCTCCCTGATGAGGCCTCGTCTTTCGAGCAAAACCATGAGGTCGACGACGATCACGTGATTCTCAGACGAGTGGATGCAACAGACCCTGCCGGAATCGCAGCTTTCATGGCCGAAGTAGCATTGAAATTCGGACGGATCGACGCAGTAGCGTCGCTGGTCGGCGGATGGGCAGGCGGACGCGACGTTGTGGATACGGACGACGTCAGGTTCGAACGGATGCTGGACCTCAACCTCCGGTCGGCCTTCTACACCTCAAGGGCGGCCGTCCCCCACCTCGAAGCGAACGGTGGCGGACGGATGTTGTTTGTCTCCAGCCGGGCAGCCTTGGACACACCTCCGGGCGAGGCGGCCCACAACATCGCCAAAGCTGGAGTCATCGCGCTGGCCCAAACCCTCGCCCACGAACTCCAAGAGTCGAATGTGACTGTCAATACGCTGGTCCCGGCCGTCATCGACACACCGGCAACCAGAGCAGCCCTGCCGTACGCCGACTACGTCGACTGGCCCACCCCTGACGAAATAGCCGCTGTCGCAGAGTTCTTGATCGCCGGTGAATCCGGTGTCATCAGCGGCGCCTCAATCCCCGTATTCGGCCGCGCCTGAGAACTCTCGGCGAACCCTGGGTTTGTACGGCAACTCTTCGAGTTGCATGGGTTCGTGGAGTCGCCAAGCAACTCGCACAGTTGCCAACGACCCTCAGCGCCCGAGTTCGAGGTGGGCTGGAGGGAATAAGCGGATCCGCTCCCGGAGCTGAATTGCAGCAGCGAACCCAGCGAAGCTCGCCCCGATGATCACCGCGTCGTAGTCGTCAATCCAGTTAGCCATCACGGTCACCGTGCCACACATCCGTCCCCTGTTCGCGGCGCGCCCGAATGCACGGCTGGTCGACACGCTCCAGTTCATGACCTTGTCCCGGTCGAACGCATGTTGGGGAGCCTGACCGGCTTGAGCGTCGGTGACGCGTTGTGGGAACGGCCCAGCGATACGAATCGCTCCTCCGGTGGGTTCGGGACCAAGCCAGAAGTTGACGGGCCCCCACGCCGCGAGCCCCAGCACGACCAGAAACCACTGGTCCGTGTTGGAGCAGCGTGGCCAGAAGCCATCAAGGTGATTCGCGGTCGGGTGAGGAACCACCGGCGCACCGTCGCCTGACTTGGGCGCAACAGCTAGGTGAGGCCTTTCATAAACGATTCGATCGCGTGGGCCAGCTCGCCGGGCTGGTCGATGGGAATCAGTGTGCGACTGTCGTCGACCCAGACGAGGGTCGTGTTCTTGAAGTGTTTTCCCAATTGCTCCGCATGCTTGGGCGGCATGAGCTTGTCGTCCTTGGCCCACACGATGAGCACGTTGCCGCCGAAGCTCTTCTGCTCTTCGGCCCACTGGCGGAACAGCTTCTTCTTCGGCACGTTCGTGAGATACTTGTTGAGATCACGGCGGACACCGGGCTGTTTTCGCAGCGGCTCGATCCAACCCATGAATTGCTCCTGAGGGACGCGCTTTATTGACATGACACCAAAGGTGAACGGCAGGTGGCGGATGAAGCGCGGACGCAGCAGTTGGGCGGTCAAGAAGGTTCCTGCCGGGATCGCCGCGTTCAGCGACAGCAGGCGACCTGGCAGCCCCGGCGGATAGTTTTCGAAGGCCTCGCACGAGGCAAGCACAATGCTGGCGACGCTGGTTGATCCTCCCGGCGCAACTACGAGTTGAGCTCCACCCCAGTCGTTGCTGACGAGGGTGACGTTCTCGAGTTCGAGTTCGTCAAGAAAGTCGACGATCATGGCGAGAATGCCGGTCAACGTGAGGTCGGCATTGTCGGGGAAGGGTGCGCGATGTGCCCCAAACGGGAGTTCAGGCACGATGCACCGATGGTCGTCCTTGAGGGCGGCGACGACGTCATCCCAGAGATCCATGCCGGTGATTACTCCATGAAGGAAAACAAGCACTGCTCCGCCTCCGCCGGTGTCAGAGTAAGAAAATGTCCGCGAATTATTTAGTACTCCAGCCACATAGCAAGAGTAGTCCTCGTTGCCTCTAGAAATCGGAGCCTGAGGTGAGGCAGGCCTACTCGTCTCGGGTCGTATCGAGGGCCTCCTCGAGGACACGGCTGGCGTGACGTGTGTCGATGTCCGGATCCAGATTGAGGTCGACATCGGCCGAGGAGCGGTAATCATCGAAGTAGCAGAGCCGCAGCAGGGTGCCACCTTTGAACTGGAAGATGTCTCTTGTGAGCCTGATCCGGCCATGGCGTAGTCCAAAGACCGCCTCGGGTAGGTCCGGTCGGCCTGTCTCCGGCCTACTCGCCTTGATCAACCCATGGTAGAATGTTGCGATATGGACAACGTTCTGACGACGGGGCGAATGGCGGATCGGCTGGGCACCACTCGCTCTCGGGTGCACCGAGCGGTGGCACGGGGACTGGTGGAGCCCGGGAGGACCAGCGGCGGTCATCTGCGCTTCGGGCCGGCCGACGTGACCGTCTTGGAGCGACGACTCGGCTTCGCGCCTCCCGTAGCCGGGCTCAGCCGGGAACAGGTGTGGGTGGCAGCGGCGCTGCTGGGCCGCCCACTCGGTCTCCGCTCGGCCCGTGCTGTTGCCCGCGCCGCCGGAATCAGCCCCACCACCGCGAGCAGGGCAGTGCGCCGATTGGAACAGTTGGCGCTGGTACGGCGACGCCAGCGCAGGGTCATGCTTGGCGTTCCAACCGACGTCGACGTTTGGGAGATCAATGTCCGAAGTCGCCGCTGGGGTCGGCTGGCGCCAATACTGGCCGCCGTCGTGTTCCCCGAAGCGTCCGAACCGGTGGTCCGAGACGGTCGGGTGCCCGTGTGGCTGCGTCACCTGTTCTGGAACGCCGACGTGCACCAACTCGACGTGGATCGAGATGCCGCCTACATCGCCGGAAGGATCCTGGCCGGCGACGACGCGCAAGCCCACGCTTGGGCGGCGGCCACCCTGCCCGCAGACGCATTCCTCCACGCAGCACGGATGAGAGGCGTGCCGGCGCGGCGGGCGACGCTGGCGCGCAACCTGGCAGCGGGGAAGTAGCGGATGGCCGTCGACCTGCCGGCACATCTGAAGACGGTGCTTCCGCCGCCGACCCAGAAAGTCTGGCAGGCGCTGGTCGGGAACCTCCCCGGCGGCGCCTACCTCGTGGGAGGCACCGGGATTGCCGCCCACCTTGGGCATCGGGTCAGCCGCGACCTCGACTTCTTCGTCGCTGAGCCGTTCCAGCCCCAGGAGCTGGCTCGCCGGTTGGATGAGATCGATCGGTTCGCCCCCACGAAGGTCGCCGCCGACACCCTCAACGGCTACCTCGGCGAGACTCGCATCCAGTTCCTCGACGCACGCGACCAACACCCGGTGGATCTGAACATCGAGATCGGAGGCATGCCCGTCGCCGGACTCCGTGACCTGGCGGCCACCAAGCTCAAGGTCGTGGGCGACCGCGGCGAACTCCGCGACTATTTTGACTTGCTGGCTCTCGAAGTCGAAGCGGGCCATCGAGTCGAGGCGGGCCTGGCGCTGGTCATCGAGCGCTATCGACCCGCCACGCCCGAAGCGGTCATCCTCCACATCGTGCGAGCACTGGGCTACCTCGAGGACGTAGCCGACGACCCCGCCCTACCGGCCGACCGAGCCGAGATCGAGACCTACTGGGCTAAACGTCAGCCCGAGATCATCCGCTCCCTCGACTGGCTCACAGGCCTCCAAAGCCAATAGCAGAATGCCGAGTCCCCCCGATGAGGTCGCCTCGTCTGGCGCCATCGAGAGCAGCGGCCTCAAGCGCGGATAGGTTGGCGCCACGGCCGGCCCGCAAAGCGCCTCGAAGCCTTCGCTCAGACCTCCCGTGGCCCAGCCGCGGCCCAAGACCCTCCGGCGATCTCCTTCTAAACGCATAGAAACCCCCGCTGAGCAGGGGTTTCTATGTCGCAGCCCCAGATCGGAAGAGCGTCGTGTAGGGAAAGAGTGTAGATCTCGGTGGTCGCCGTATCATTAAAAAAAAAAAACACCAATAACAAGCCGCATATCGGTGCCACTGACTGACTTATATACGCGC
>CALCCX010000634.1 GCA_937900165.1 uncultured Acidimicrobiia bacterium
GGTAGGTGGAGAAAGGAAGATAGTGTAGTTGATTTTTTTTGTTAATGATACGGCGACCCCCGAGATCTACACTCTTTCCCTACACGACGCTCTTCCGATCTAACGAAACCCGACCTTCGATCAGCACCCTCCGACCCGACCCAGGGCTTGGAGTAGCCACCGCGAGCGCATCTGACAGTCCAATCCGACTCTTCTCGCCGCCGAGGACCGGCGGCGACGCCGCACTCCTCGAACCCTTCGACCAAGTCGTATTTGAGCGGACAACCACACGTGAAGGCCTGCGTTGCGTCGCTCCGAGCCAGCTCACTGTTGACCTGTTGACCGGTCCGGGCCGGGAACCGTCACAGGGCGAAGAGATACTGGAGTGGATGAACGAGAATCAAGATGCCTGGCGAACCTGATCCGCTCTACGTCCGCGCCCGCGCCGCGCTGCTCGATGCCGCCGATGCGCTGGCCGAACAGATCGACGCGCTCGTCCTGGTCGGCGCCCAAGCCATCTACAGTCTCCAACCCCTGGTCGATGCGGGCCGCCTTGACCTACCTCCGCAACGTTTCGGCCGAGCCGATCCCCAGGTCCCTGGCCAGACCAGGGACCTTGCAGTCACAATCCAAGACCTCCTCGACTGCTCTCCGAGGCAACTCAACCGAATCTTCGAGCGCTTCCATCGCATGGATCGAGCCCGGACCCGTTCAAGTGGAGGCACCAGACTGGGTCTGGCAATCCTCCATCACGTCGATAGGCGACACCATGGCAGGATCATCTTCGATTCAAAGCTCGCGCAGGTTCCACGCTCACGCTTCGCCTCCCGATGCAGACCTCATAAGAGGCCTCGCCTGGTTTACATCAGCCCGATCCGACTCTTCGCGCCACCGTCCGTCAACCACTGTTGGCACAACGGCAGGACCGTTCTAGGCCTCCTGCGAATCTTCCTGCTCACCTTCGAGGATGATTCCCCAGCGAATACGTGCCCAATACCTTTCGTGGAAGAAGTAGAGCACCAATTTCGTGATGACCTCAAAGCCACCAATCGAGATTGCGGTGGCCAAGCTGCGGGTGAAGATGAAGCCGAGCAACATGGTGTCCAAACTCGCCATTATCCGCCACGTCGCCGTTTTGGTCGCCGACCGACGGCGACCGGCTCGATAACGGCCCTCGTCATCAACCGTGCGATCCCATCGCGACCGCGACCAGGCCCGCTCATGGAGGTAATAGAGCACCATTTTGGTCGCGATCTCCGTTAGCGCTATGTAGGCGGCTGTACGCGCATTGTTCGCTGCGCTCCCCTCCAGGCCGAACAGAGGCCCGAGGACACTCAGGATCACGAACGACAGCAACAACGTGTCGATGGTGCCCACCACCCGCCACGACACAGCCTTGGCAATCGAACGCGCCGGACGGATCTCCGGCGGGTTTGGGGGGTTGAGGCGCGGGTCCTCGGGACCAAAGATTGGGCGTTCTGGAAGTTCTTTCATAATCCTCCGCTGTTTCGACGCGAACGTCGGGACCCCAAGAGTACGGGGTTTGACTTGCGGCCACTGAACAAGAAGCCTCAGGTCCGAACAAGACGTTTGGCGCAGGTTTCATATGGGCCCGAAGCGTGACCCTTTTGGGGCCGACGGCCTGAAGACGACGAGGCCCGGAAACTGCTGCGTTCCGGGCCTCTCGGCTGGGGGGCGGGATTGAAGCCGCGACCTCCGGGTTATGAGTTGCTTGCCGGGGTCTCTCGCCAGTTCTCGTTGTTGCTCACTAGTACCTCGCGCTACCTGGGGTTTCGCGGGATCGGCGTGATGGCTGATGTCTGCGGATGACCCCTCGTGGTGCCCCGTCCGTTAGAAGAGTCGGGTGCTCGCCTGCTCGATGAGGGCGAGCACATCGGCGATTACGAATTCGGCGGCGGCGTCGATCTCCCATTGGAACCGTGCTCGAT
>CALCCX010000635.1 GCA_937900165.1 uncultured Acidimicrobiia bacterium
TTTAGCGGCTCTGGTTTGTGGATCCCGAATCATGTCCGGCAAAGATACTCACCGCCGGCAGATCCGGCTTCTGGCAAAAACCTGGAATGAACTAGGGTGCAGGTTCCGTTACCTAACGTGGTCATGTCTGATCGCCCACCCCCCAACTCGCCTTTACTCAGCAACGCGTCCGACGTCGAAGAGACCGTTGCCACATATGCGTGGCCTCACCAGAGTCGTCCGGACCTATTCGGGATAGAGGTCGAGGCCTTTCCGGTCCTGATCGACGACCAGGGCCCGGCCGGACGGTTGAGACTCCTCGAAGGCGGTCCCAATGTCATTGATGTCGTGACCGGTGTCGCGGAGAGCAGCTCTCACATTCTCGAGCGCCGTAATACGAAGCTGGAGTTTGCCACTGCTGCCGGTGGACGCATCACCTTCGAACCCGGAGCACAGATCGAACATTCCAGCGCGCCCCAACCGTCGTCCGTTGGCGTACGCAGGGAGATGACGGCGGTCTGGGACGAACTGCGTGACGCCTTCTGGGAGCGCCGCGTGTGTTTGCTCAGCCTCGGCGTCGATCCCTGGAACGAACCTGGCGATATCCCTCAGCAGCTCACCCTTGGCCGCTACCTCGCGATGGACACCTACTTTGCCGAACGGGGTCCGGCCGGAGCGACGATGATGAGGAACACCTGCGCGGTGCAGGTGAACCTCGACGCCGGCAATGGCGAGACTCGCCGCGAACGCTGGCTGGTCGCGAACCTCTTGTCGCCGTTCCTCACCGCCATGTTCGCCACGAGTCCCGGACCCGGCGCGCAGTCCAGGAGGGCGGCGGCCTGGCAGCAAATGGATCCAACTCGCACGGGGTTTCCCGCGTGGGAGGCGACATATGATGTCGACCCGATTCGGGACACGGTCGACCGAGCAATGTCGGCCGATGTGATGTTCATCACCCGCAACGGTGAGACGACACCTGGACGGGTGGGCTGGACCTTCGCCGCATGGCTACGAGACGGACACCCACGAGCGGGCCGACCAACGGTAGAAGACCTCGAGACCCACCTGACCACCCTCTTCACCGAGGTTCGCCCTCGCAATGGTGTTCTCGAGCTGCGCGGTATCGACGGGCTGCCCCAGGCATGGTGGCATGTGCCTCTCGTCGTCGCCGGAGCCCTCCTGTACTCAGAGAGGATTCGCGGTCAGGCCATCGAACTGCTGGAAGGATTCACGTCTCGACTAGGCGATGTCTGGCATCTGGCCGCCGCGAGCGGTCTGGGCGATCCGGAAATTGGGCCTGTCGCCGCTCGTATCGCCAATCTGGCGTTGGAAGCAGCGAGCCACGACCCAGCATGTTTCGACCCGGTGGACGTTGCGGTCGCCGAGGCCTATTTCGAAGAGTTCACCCTGCGGGGCACAAGTCCCGCAGACGTTCTATCCACCAAGATGACCGATCCGATGCTCGCCCTCGCATGGGCCGCCCCTGAGCACGCCATGAAAGGTGCAACGTGACTACTGATATCAGAGGAAACCGCACGACCGAAGCCCAAGCGCGACGCGATCTCGCAGACGGGCTCGAACGATACCGCCGACGAACCAAGCAGATGATGGCTCCGCTGGGCGAAAACGTCCTGCATATACAACACAACTCCATCATGAGCCCGCTGGTTTGGGACTTGGGCCATGTCGGAAACTTCGAGGAGGTGTGGTTGCTGCGCGAACTCGACGGCCGGCCCGCCCACGACCTGGCATACGACGAGATGTACAACCCGTTCGACAACCCGCGCTGGGTTCGGGGTGATCTGCCACTGCTGAACAGGACGGATGCGCTCGAATACATCAACGGCGTTCGGGGTGACGTGCTCGAAATGCTCAGGGGCATCGACCTGGATCCTGGCGAGCCACTGCTGCGCGACGGCTTCGTCTTTACGATGGCCATCCAACACGAGGCGCAGCATCAGGAGACGATCCTCCAGGCGCTCGACATGCGTGAAGACCTCGCGCCGTATGCGTTGGCTTCCCCTCGCCGGGTCCCGGCCGGCCGGTCCGTCGACGATTCCGAAACGATGGTCATTCCCGGAGGCCCATTCCTGTTCGGTACCAACAACTCGACCGAGGCGTACGACAACGAGCGACCGAGCCACGAGGTTGAGGTGCCGACGTTTGCGATCGACAAGTACCCGGTCACCAACCGTCGGTTTGCCGAGTTCGTTGACGCCGGTGGCTACGGGCGCCAGGAGTTCTGGAGCGACGAGGGTTGGGATTGGCGAACGGGCACCGAACATGAGGCGCCACAGGGTTGGACCCGCCAAGTGGGTGGCGGTTGGCTTGTTCGGCGTTTCGGCCACGTCGTTGATCTCGACCCGGGCGAGCCGGTGCAACACGTTTCCTATCACGAGGCCGAGGCGTTCGCCCGCTTCTCCGATGCTCGGCTCCCTACCGAGGCGGAGTGGGAGAAGTCGGCTAGTTGGGGACCAGACGCGCAAGAGCCCAGGATTTATCCGTGGGGGTCGGCCTCACCAACGCCCATGCACGCCAACGTCGCCCAACACGGTTGGGGCCCGGCGCCGATCGGCCGCTACAGCCAGGGTGCGTCTGCCTACGGTGTCGAGCAACTCCTCGGCGACGTCTATGAGTGGACGTCCTCTCCGTTCGAGGGGTATCCCGGATTCACGTCTTTCCCCTATCCTGAATACTCGGAAGTGTTCTTCGGTGATTCCGAATACCGGGTGCTACGCGGTGCATCGTGGGCGACCTCGACCCAAGTCACCCGCAACACGTTCCGCAACTGGGACTATCGGATCCGGCGTCAGATCTTTTCTGGCATCCGGCTTGCCTGGGACGAGGTCTGAGATGTGCCGTCTTGCCGCATACGTCGGGTCTAAATCTCAGCCGCTATCGGCCTTGCTTTACGACCCTCCCCACTCGCTCGAACGGGCGGCCATCGCTCCCCAGGAGTTGCTCGCCGGCACAGTGAATGTCGACGGCACCGGGGCGGCATGGTGGCCAAGTGCAAGGAGCGAGCCGCTGCGCTACGTCACCACCCAACCACCTTGGGCGGACCCGAACCTCCCGGGGCTCGCTCCTGAGCTCCGGGGCCACACGGTGTTGGCAGCTGTTCGTTCGGCGACGCCTGGACTCCCATTTGGGTCAGACAGCGTGTCGCCCTTCGTGTCGGGTGATCTGGCGGGAATGCACAATGGGTGGATTGGCGGCTTCAATCGCGGCGTTGGGCGTGAGCTGCTCGCCGGGCTGTCCGACGAGCGTTTTGGCCAGCTCCGTGCGATGAACGACTCGCTGGCGCTCTTCCTGTTGGTCGCCCAGCACCTCGATGACCACCCAGGAGGCTCCGTCCCCGACGCGGTGACCGCGGTGATCCAGCACACCGCCAAGGTTGTCATCGCGGCTGGTCGGTCCGCCACCCTCAACCTGGTCGTAGCCATCGCTGGGGAGGTAGTGGCAGCTCGCACTTCGGCGGGGACCGACGTGAATTCCCTCTACAGTCTTCGGACCACCGAGGGCACCTGGCTGGCGTCCGAGCCCCTGGATCCTGAGGCCGATTGGCGACGAGTCCCGGAGCATTCGCTCGTGATCTTGACGCCGGATGCGATAGACATTTGGTCGGTCGACCACGATGGAAGGTCCGCATGAGAGCCGAAGGTGACGCGCCTGTGACGGTGTCTCAGCTCACTCCGCCAAAGGATTACCGCTCCCAGCTGCTCGAGGACGTGCTCCACGGGTTCACCGGGTACCGCAAGTACCTGCCTTCGAAGTATTTCTACGATGGGCGCGGCTCGGAACTCTTCGAGCAGATCACCGAACTGCCCGAGTACTACCTCACCCGAGCGGAGACAGAGATTCTGGCGGAGCACGCAGATTCACTGATGGCTCGGATCCAGCCGGACGAGCTGGTCGAACTCGGCGTCAGCTGCGTTGGTGTTTGCCTGCTTCATTCCTACGCCAATCCCGAACATGAGGAACACCTCGCCGCCCTGCTGGCGGGCAAGTTTCCCTTTGTCGCCATCTCCAGCCGCGTGAACCCGGAGGCGCGGGAATTCGAGAGAACGGCGACGACCGTTTTGAGCGCCGGCGTCATGCCTTTAACGCGGACCTATCTGGACAATCTGGAAGCGGAAAAACCCCCCCGTTCACGGCTTCATCTGTTTCATTCCTCCGGCGGAATGGCGTCGCCCGACGCCATGCGCGATCTGCCCCTGGGCCTCGCCCTGTCGGGTCCCGCCGCCGGGGTCGCGGCGGCGATGGCCTCGCTGTCAGAGTCCGCGGGCTGAGCCCGTGACCACGCTCGCTCCGTTCGAGATCCACCCGGCCACTTCGGTCGCGGAGGCATCAACGCTGCTCGGTGAACTTGGCGATGAGGCGGTGGTCTACTCGGGCGGCACAGAGTTGCTGCTGCTGATGAAGCTGGGGTTCGCCAGCTACGAGCATCTCGTGGACATCAAGCCGATCGCGGAGCTGGGATCGGTCGAGGTCCGTGGCGGCGCGCTGCTCGAACCGCAGCCAGGCTACTTCCGCAACGTGGCCGTATTCGACTGGAAGAGCCTGTATCCGAGCCTGATCCGTACCTTCCAGCTCGACCCCCTGGCGCACGCGGAGGCCCGCCGGGGTGATCTCGAAGCGCCGAACGGCGCGCGCTTCAAACCCGACGTCGCGATCCTGCCCGAGGTGATCGAACGCTTCATGCAGCGACGCGATGCGGCCAAGCAGCGCGGCGACCGGCACGCCGACCAGGCCATCAAGATCATGATGAACTCGCTATTCGGCGTGCTCGGCGCGCCGTCGTGTCGCTTCTTCGATCCTGCCATCGCGAATGCCATTACGAGCTTCGGGCAACAGACGCTTCATTGGACTCGCGACGCATTCCTCGCAGCG
>CALCCX010000636.1 GCA_937900165.1 uncultured Acidimicrobiia bacterium
GGTGACATAGTATGGTTTTTTTTTTTGTTTTTTTTTTCAAGCAGAAGACGGCATACGAGATATATCAGTGTGACTGGAGTTCAGACGTGTGCTCTTCCGATCTCGTCAAGTGCCATGGGTTGGTGCCAACGATAGACCGACTCGGGTGTATTCCATCCCCTGACGGACCGTAATGCAGCGGCTCGACACGTCAGACCCCGAAAATCTTGCGAGCCACATGGATTCCGTCGATGAGAGCATCCACATCTTCGCGCACGCTGTAGACGTAGAAGGAGGCCCTGGCCGTGGCAGGGACCTCGAGACGGCGCATCAAAGGCTTGGCACAATGGTGGCCGGCCCTCACCTGCACCCCTTCCTGGTCGAGGATCGTGGCGAGGTCGTGGGCGTGGATTTCGGGCATCGAGAAGCTGACCGCGCCGCCCCGGTTCTCGAGATCGGACGGACCTTGCACCTGGAGGTCTGGGACCTCGGCGAGTCGCTCGAGAGCGTAGGCCGTGAGTTCTCGGTCGTGGGCAAAGACGTTGTCCATCCCAAGGGCGGACAGGTAGTCGACTGCGGCTCCGAGGCCGATTGCCTCTACAAACGGGGGGGTTCCCGCCTCGAACTTGTGAGGGACCGGTGCCCAGGTGGATCCGTCCAGCGTGACATCGTTGATCATTTCGCCACCGCCTTCGACCGGCTCCATTTCCTCCAGCCGATCAAGCCTTCCCCACAGCACGCCAACCCCGGTGGGGCCGAGCATCTTGTGAGCGGAGAAGGCGAGGAAATCTGCTCCAAGGGCCTTGACGTCCACTGGTGCATGGGGGACGAGCTGGGCCGCATCGACGATCATTACCGCTCCGACAGCATGGGCCGCCGTCGCGATTTCGGAAATGGCAGGCATGGTTCCCAGCACGTTGGACATGCCAGATATCGAGACGATCTTGACCCGTTCATCGATCATCGCGGTAACGGCCGCCGTGTCGACGCGGTGGGTTGTGTCGATGTCGACATACTGCACTTCGGCGCCGGTGTACCCAGCAATCATTTGCCATGGGACGATGTTGGCGTGATGTTCCATGACCGTGGTCAAGATGTGGTCGCCCTCACTGAGCTGATTGAGGCCCAATGAATAGGCGAGCATGTTCAGTGCCGAGGTCGTGGAGCGGGTGAAAATGACCTCGCGCTCATCGGCGTTGATGAATCGGGCGACCTTGCGCCTGGCCGCTTCGTAGTCATCCGTCGCCTCCTGGGACAGCGTGTAGGCGCCCCGATGGACGTTGGCGTAGCGCGATCGGTAGACCCGATCCATCGCGTCGAGCACCTGCACAGGCTTCTGCGAGCTGGCGGCCGAGTCGAGGAATGCCAATCGCTTGCCGTTGATCTCACGTTCGAGGATCGGGAAATCGGCTCTGACGTCGCGGAGGCTGCTCATCAAGCGCTCTGTCTGAAAGAATCGTAACCGTCGGCCTCCAGCCTGGCGGCCAGGCCCGGTCCTCCGGTCTCGGCGATCCGGCCGTCAAAGAAGACGTGGACTCGGTCAGGCGTGAGGTAGTCGAGAAGTCGCTGGTAGTGGGTGATGATCAGGAATCCTCGGTCAGGGCCGGTCAGCTGATTGACGCCGTTGGCTACGATCTTGAGAGCGTCAATGTCAAGGCCGGAATCGGTCTCGTCCATGACCGCCAGCTCGGGTTGGAGCACCGCCATCTGGAGTACCTCGTTTCGCTTTCGCTCGCCACCCGAAAAGCCTTCATTCAGGTAGCGGTCGGCGAAGCTGGCTTCCATGCCGAGGTCCTTCATCGCATCCACGACCTTGAGGCGCAACTCCATCACTGAATAGTCGGTTCCGGTGCGGTTGGTCAGAGCGGTCCTCAGGAGGTTGACAACAGATACGCCCGGGATTTCTTCGGGGTACTGAAAAGCCGTGAACATGCCGAGATTGGCCCGCACGTTTGGCGGTTCGTTTGTCACGTCTTGGCCCTTGAAGACGATCCGACCTTCGGTGACCTGATAGCTGGGATGGCCCATCAACACATTGGCCAGGGTCGATTTTCCGGATCCGTTTGGCCCCATCAGGGCATGCACTTCGCCGCGCTCCACGGTCAGGTCGACACCCTTGAGGATGTCGATCTCTCCTTCGTCTGAGACTACGTTGGCGTGGAGGTTGTCGATTACGAGAAGAGAGTGGTCGCTCATGGCTTCCATGGTAAATGTCCTACGGCGACAGTGGAAATTCGAGAGGTCCGTTCGGGCCTCCTCCTAGCCTAGATCCACCGCACGGATTGGCTCGCCGCCCGCCTCGCCAGTCATGGCAAAGATTTCTCAGGCCTGACCTGTCTCACAGATGATGAAAGCCAACACAACCCTGAAACTCAGTAGCGGAGCGGCCCACGGCAACCCTTCGTGGAACGCGTAGCGTTGCCTTGCATGCCGACTCGCTTCCCTAAGTCGGCGGATCCAGGCTCAGCCGTATTCGCATGAGATCTCTTGCGACGGCAAGCGGTCCGTTGTACCCGCCCCCTCTGGCCTCGTCCACGAAGGCTTGCTCTTCGGCCGGCGCGGTTGGGGCCGGGAGCAGGTGCGTGAGGACGAGCGACTTCACCCGGGATGCGGCAGCCAGCGCGCCTACTGTGGCTGCACCGGCGTTCCATTCGAGAAGCTCAGGTGGGACCTGGTCGGAAAGCAGCGCTTCATGGATCAGCAGGTCGGCGTCTTGGGCGAGCCGACGGACCGCGGAGCAGGCCGCAGTGTCTCCGCTGACCACAACCGTGTGGTCTCCGGTCACGATGCTGTACGCGACTGCTGCCTCGATTGGCTGATGCTCAACGAGAGCGCTGCTCACCTTCCATCCATCTTCCTCGAAGACGGCGGCGGGTCCGGTATCCGCTTCGAACGCTAGAAGCCCGATGGTTGGGCGTGGCCCGGAAGAAGGCGCGGCCTGGGAGTGGAAGGCTTGGTCCTCGAACGCGTCCAGGCAGAGTTCGGCGAACCGGGCGCATGGTCCATCGGGGGCAACAACGATGAGGGGACCAACGCCACCGGCCGTCCATCTTGTCGTCGCGAAGGTTGCGAGATCGCTGATGTGGTCCGAATGGTGGTGTGTTAGGCATACCGCGGAAACCGTGGTCAGGTCCAAACTTGCCTGGAGAGCCCGCTGGGTGACTCCCCTTCCGCAGTCGACGAGGATCCAACCGCCCGCTCCGATAACCGCGACTCCTGAACCAGCCCTATCTGCGTCCGGACTCGGGGTCCCGGTGCCAAGGAAGATCACTTCGGTCATGGAACGCAGTCTGGCAGGGCTCAGTGGGCGCGCCGGAGCCGGCCTGGATGCGCGATCATCGGATGCGAAATGTCTGCGCACTCCCGATTTCCCAAGAACCCGAATCGCAGGAGGGTGCTGGGTGGCCTGGGCGCCGCCGCGTTCGTTGGACTGTTC
>CALCCX010000637.1 GCA_937900165.1 uncultured Acidimicrobiia bacterium
AAAACGAGGATGGTTGAATGGGGGAGGTGTGTAGAGGAGAGGAGGGGGGGGGGGGGGGGGTGTGGTGGGGTGGGGGGTGGGGTGGGTGGGGTGTGGGTTGGTTTTTTTTTTTTTTCAAGCAGAAGACGGCATACGAGATATATCAGTGTGACTGGAGTTCAGACGTGTGCTCTTCCGATCTATTCTTGCGGTGAGCCAATTCACCTTGCTGGCGGATATTCGTAGAGGCAGGCGCCCCAGCTTCACCCGGGCCGCCCACCCGGAGTCGGCCGCCCAAAGTTTTGAAGCGTTTTGTGGTTTGTTGCAATCCGAAAGCCTGGAGGTGGAGACAGGTCGTTTCGGTGCAAACATGGAAGTGCGGCTGGTCAATGACGGTCCGGTGACCATCGTCGTCGAGACTGTCGGCGGCCGAGTGACCTGAAGGTTCCGGGTCGTCCCGGGGCGGTCTCGGTCCAGAGCCAACGGAACCAGGACCACCCCAATCTGGACGACCGATCTACATCTGGATGTCGACGGTCTCGTAGACGTTCACGGTGCCGCCGCCTTCGAGTACCGGACAACCCTTGGCCATGGTCACCGCCGTGTCCAGCGAATCGGCAGCGAGGATTGAATAGCCTGTCAGTGGTGTGGCGCCCGCTCCGTCTGACACAGAGCCGTTGTTGATGGTCTTGGATTGGGCAGTCGGGGCGCCGCCGTCGACTACCGCTTCTCCGAGTCCGCCGAACCATGCACCCCAGGCCTGCATGATCGCTGCTTGTTCCGTTTCGGATTCCGGCATGCCGGCGCCGCCGTGATAAACCAACAAATAGTTCGCCATGATTCGTCTCCCATGGATCGTACGCGACACGTTTTCGGTCGCTCTCACAGCCACGACGGATGCCCGTGCAAGAATTCGACATCGATGTTCGGCCGACCTGGTCTGGAGGACGAAACCGCCTTCCGACGAGGCCGCCGATCAGCCGGCGGCCTTGCGTCATCTCAGCTACGAACCGTCCGAGGCGACCCACTCCTTGCCTGGTTCGCAGAAGCGTTGGAAGTCGCAGTGGTGGCAGGCGGGCGAGGGGGTTGGCGTCCACTGTTCGCGTCTGATGCCGTCGAACAGCTCGCTGAGCCGGTGTTGGGCTGCTTCGAGCCACGCCTCGTTGACATCCTCGGAAACCTCATCCAAGCCCTCGCCGAAATAGGCGAAGGTGACCCTGAGCGGATCTGGCGGGGTCGATGAAAAACCTGGTGCCGTTACTGCCAAGGCGTAGGCCTGCAGCTGTACCGCGGCCGCAGAATCGTTTCGGTTGCGGCCACTCTTGAAGTCGACTACCTCCCAGCCGTCTTCGAGGTGTGGGTAAATGGCGTCGATGCGACCGCGCACCCATACGTCTTCCCGGACCCGCAGATCGAACGGCATCTCGACGTGCACAGGCAAGATGGTCCCGAAACGTGATGTTTTGAACACCTCGAAAGAGTTCGCACCCCTGGCAGCAGGGGTCTCCGTTTCTTCCGGGCTGTCGGCCGGTACGTCGTAGGCGACATCGTCGACGTCGTCGAGGGGGATGTTGCCGCGATTGTGGATCTCGATCTTTCGGTGCAGCTCCGTTCCTCGGCGAGCGGCCTTCGATGGGCGTCTGGGAAGCCGATCCACCTCGGACCAGAAGAACCGCTTGGGACAGGTCGCATATGTGACGAGGCCCGTCACCGAGGTGCGCGTGATCGAGTCCGGTCCGTCGGCTGGGGCTTCGGGCTCGGGGAGAGAAAAAAGCATGGTTTGGAACTCGTCCACGGCCTCATCGTACGGACCGGTGACCCCCAGAGATTCTGCCAGGGTCCTGGGCCAAGCCGGGTCGGCGATGGTCGCCCGCATCGCTGCGTCCCAAGGCATGCCGAAGTGTGGGTCAGGGCCCGGCCCCGGAACTGAGGCCCTGACGACCGGAGGGCGATCCTCGGGATCATCAACCCAAACGATCGTCGATACATCGTCCAGCCCTCTGACGAGTTCGAGCAGGGCGCTCGGCTTGACCGGCCGCATGTTGGGCTCGGGGTTGCCGTACCACGAAGCGCCGCTGAGTAGAAGGTGCTGCTGGGCTCTGGTGACGGCTACATAGGCGAGGCGCCATTCTTGGTCCTCATGGGCGGCCCTCAGGACCGCCTGCCGCTCTTTGATATCCATGTCAGGGCCGATCGCCGGGCGTGCGTCGAGATCCAGTCGAAGGTCGTCAGGCACCACTGCCGGG
>CALCCX010000638.1 GCA_937900165.1 uncultured Acidimicrobiia bacterium
AGATACGGCGACCACCGAGATCTACACTCTTTCCCTCCACGACGCTCTTCCGATCTGCCGACCTGCGAGTCGCCCTTGGCTACGACGAATGGAACCTGTACGGGGTTTCGTACGGCACACGGCTGGCCCTGACCGTCCTTCGGGATGGCCCGGAGGGGGTGCGGTCAGTGGTACTCGACTCGACGTATCCACCAGAAGCCGATGGCATCGCAGACTTTCCGTCAAACGCGAGGCGTGCATTCGATCAGTTGTTCTCCGGTTGTGCTCAGGACCCTGCCTGCAATGAGGCCTATGGCGATATCGAACTCCGTCTCTTCAAGGTGGTCGACTCTTGGAACGTGTCTCCAGTCACCGTGCCGGTCGTCGATCTCATCGGAGGCGCCCAGTATGAAGCAGTGGTCGACGGGGCAGGGCTAATGGGCGTGGTATTCCAAAGTCTCTACGCCGAGACCATCATCCCGTTGCTGCCGAAGCTGATTGACGAGATCGAATCCGGCGATACCGCACAGCTCGGTCAGATCTTGTCGATCTTCTTGGCCAACGGCGAATTCTTTAGCCCAGGGATGCACTTTTCCGTGCAATGCAACGAAGAGGTCGCTTTCGCCGATCCTGCTGAAGTCTCAGCGTCCACGGAAGGTTTGCCGTACATTGGCCAGATCTCCGAGGAATCCATCCTGCAGAGCTCGAGGGCTTTCGGGTTCTGCGATGACTGGGGTGCCGGCCGCGCCGCCGCGACGGAAAACGATCCGGTCGAATCCGAAATACCGACTCTTGTGTTGGCCGGAAGTTACGATCCCATCACACCGCCGGCCGACGGTCGAGCTGTTGCCGATCGACTCGCCAATGCCTTCTTCTTCGAGTTCCCCGGCCTTGGCCACGGAGTCACAGGTGCCGGCGAATGTCCGCTCGGTGTGATGATCGACTTCCTGGACAACCCCGCCGCCGCCCCGGCCGCCGACTGCATTTCAACACTGACCGGCCCGGTTTGGGTCCTCGAGACGAGAGTACCAGGCCCTCCGTCGGGCGTCTCACTGGTCGCGTTCGAGATCTCGCCCCTCGGGTTGACCTTCAGCGGACTCGTCCCGGATGGTTGGGAGGATCTTGGCAATGGCACATACGCGCGCATGAATGGAGCTCTTGATCAGACAGCCGTTGTTGTCCAGGGCTACCCAGGAGAGATTGCGGATGATCTGATCACCGGCCTGCTCGAGAGCCTTCCCCTAGATAATGAAACATTGGAAGAAGAGCCTTTTGACGACGGGTCGAGGTTGTGGAGGAAGCTGAGCAACCGCACATTTGGCCTCGATCTGAACATCTTGGTGGTTGAGTCCGAAGGTGCCACATTCTTGGTCATGGTGCTCAGCCAGGTGGGAGAGTTGAAGATGGCAACCGAAGAGGTGCTCGAGCCTGTAGCCAGATCACTCGAGGCCTCCTGACCATGTCAGAAGTGTTTCGTTGCCTCACGGTAGCTCAATGATGCCATCGACTGACGGTTCTCAGACACGAATCCCTTGACCCAGTCCGTGTCGGTCTTCGCATACTCGCGCAATGCCCAACCGATCGCCTTGCGAATGAAGAAATCCGTCTCGTTCAACGATACGACGCAATAATTTGCCAATCGCTCTCGGTCCGTGAAGGTCTTGGCCTTTATTTGGCAGATGATCGCGCTGCGTCGTATCCATAGGTCATCCGATTCGATCCATCCGTCAATCGTGGGCCATGCCTCTGGCGAGTTGATCAACGTAGGCCCTACCAGACGAGTAGCGGCATGATCTACGAGGTCCCACCAAGCGCCTTCCCTGATCATCCGCTCAAAGAGGACGAGTGAAGATTGCCGGTGAAATGCCTTCCAGCGATCAGCGACAGACAACGCGAGGTACTTTTCTTCGCGATGGGGCAGATCCCAGAGGTCCGAGACGAGTACCTGGTACTCCTCGTCATTTTCGGGAATGGCCGTGGACAGAAGCCGCTTCAAGATCGGTGCTCGACCGGGTTTCTGGACCCCGAAGAAGGGCATCTCGGTCTTCATGTACCTGGCCATACCAGATGCAACGTCTGGATTCCCAGCTTTCGCCAGTTCGGCCGATGCGTCAGCGATAGCCTTGTCGAACCTTGATGGCATGGTCACCTACCGTGTGTTGAAGGGGCGATCTCGAATGGACCAGAGTCTGATGATGACTGCACCGACTGGGCCAAAACAGCATTGGACGCTACTCCTCGATACCAGGGTATCGTGCGACCGTGCAAGTCCTTGACCACCAGATCTCGCGGCATTCAAAGGCCTGGCGTATCGCACGCACGCGGCTCAGCCTGGTGATCGCGTTTGGCGTGGTGGCTGTGGGTTGCGGTGCGCCAGAGCCAGAAGCTTCTACGCCCTCTCCGGTCTGCGCGGCTGGGCAAATTGACGGCGATCTGAATGTGTTCTCTTGGCCTGACTATTTGCCGACCGAGGTCTTAGACGGGTTCCGGAGACGGTTCGGGGTGGAGGTGTCGATGGCCACCTACGACACCGACGAGGTCCTGCTCGGTCAACTTCAGGTACGGGCCGACAATTACGATGTCGCCTTTCCTTCGGACTACATGGTCGACATTCTCATTGAGGACGGGTTCCTGCTGGAGATTGACAAGGACGCGTTGACGAACCTCGGGAACCTCGATCCTTCATTCCTGGACCCACCGTTCGACCCCGAGGGTTCACACTCGATCCCATATCAATGGGGCACGGTGGGCCTCGGGATAAACCGCAATGTCGTGGGGAGCGAGGTCGTTGCGAGTTGGGGCATCGTGTTCGACCCCGATCAGGCGAGCCAATGGGCTGGTCGAATTTCCCTGTTGGACGACGCTCGCCAGTCGCTTGGCGCTGCGCTCAAGTATTTGGGCTACAGCGCCAATTCGAGGAGCGAAGAAGAGGTGGCGCAAGCCGGGGCGCTTCTGCGGCTGGCAGCCGAGAATCTGGCACCTCTGGAAGATGCGGACTACGCACAACAGCTGGTCGACGGTGAAGCCGATGTCGCTCAGGGCCGGAGTAACGCATTCTTCGACGCCTTCAATTCCAGCAATGCCGGCAACGATTTTGCGTATATCGTCCCGGTGGAGGGCACCATCGCCTGGGTCGAGAATATGGTAGTCCCGGTAACGTCGGAATCTCCTTGCACCGCCCATACGTTCATTGACTATTTGATGGAACCTGCCAACGCGGCGGCCGGGACGAATTTCACGAAGTTCGCGACAGCCAACCTTGCCGCATCTCGCCTCATCGACCCGGCCATCCTTGCCAATCCGGCCATCTATCCGCCCGAGGCGGCCATGGCCGGCCTCGAGTTCCTGGCGAACACAGGCGAATTCGAGATCAGGTACATCGAGGAGTACAGCCGGGGCAGGGGATAGAGGGACGCTGTGCCGCGGCACCTTGGTCACGCAGTTTCCAAGCCGCTCCGTCTTGCCACATCCGAGAACGCCACTGCCAAAGAGTCAACCGTCTCGTGGGCGTTGAGTCCCGATGGATTACCGAGAACGTGTATCTCGGCCTGGCCAATCCGTGAGGTTTGCAGCCCTCGTTTCGCTTTCCGATCGGCGAATGCTATTCGGTAGGCCGTAATTCCCAAGATCGCCACGACCCGAGGTTGCCACCGATCCACGAATTCGACCAGGCGCTTGGCGCCTTCGATGATCTCGGCTTTCTCGAGCTCGTCTGCCCGGGCGGTAGCTCGGTTGACGAAGTTGGTGATGCCGACTCCTTTGCGAATGAGGTCTCGTCGCACCTCGTCACTCATCGGCACCTTCACGTCTACGAGCTCGGGGGTGATGCGGCTTCGGTGAAGGGCCGGATAGAACCGATTGCCGGGATAGGCGAAATGAGTCTGGGTGGCAGCGGTCCACAGGCCGGGGTTGATGCCGACAAACAGCAGCCGCATGCCCTTTCCGGCCAGGTCCGGAACGGACCGGCCAACGCAGGCTTCGAGCTCGGCACGGGTGAATCGCATCGGCAACGATCGTAATCGAGATCCCGCCGACCACGCCATTTGAATTTCGTCCTTCACTTTTTGGCCTCTTGACCCGATAATGAGGCGGTCAAGGGGGGCGGGGCCGGCACGTTTGTGCTCGGTTTCCGCCATATTGCGCTTCTCGCGCTTGGTTGACATCGTGTTCGACGTGTCCGGCCCCGCTTTTCCAACACCCGGGGTATCTGACCCTCCCGCCCACCACTGTCTTCGACCGTGCTGGTTCGGCGCGCAGGACTATTCGGGGTCGAATCCGGTGGGAAGCTTGTCGTGGATCGGCTTGTCCCGGATCGGCTTGTCCCGGATCGGCTTGTCCCGGATCGGCTTGTCCCGGATCGGTTTGTCCGGGGCGGCACTGAGTTCGGGTTGCGGCGCTCCGAGGGCTTCAGCCATTACGAGTCGGTAGAAGGTTCCAGGTTGGGCGACAAAATGGAGCGAACCGAGCGCCTGGTCTTGCCCTGCGGATTCGACGTGAAAGTGCCCGTAATTGAAAAGTCTTCCCAGAACCGTCTGCTCGTAGCGAATATCTGTCAAAGCCTTGAGGGGCATCGTCGCCACCTGGCGGGTCAGCAGCCCTGAGACACGGAATATTCGCTGATCGGTCAAGAAGATCTGGGTGTAGTAGAAGTCCACGAGTTGGTAGACGGCCACTCCGAGAGCGAACACCAACAGCAGCACGATCAGGGACCCCACGTTGCCGGCGAAACCAGTGAGGAACAGAACCCCGACGACGATGGCTGAGGCGAGGACGAATGAAAGGTCACCGAATACCCGGCGGCCACGGAGCCATTGCACGACTGCGGCAATGATGACCGCGGTGCCCAGGATTCCGTATGCCGCCCAGATCCAGAGACCAACAAACGCCGTGAGGGCCGCTTTGATGAACGGATAGGCGGCGCTGAGTGGATGAAAGCGCGCTCGAACCATGAGCCGCTCGTGCTGCGACAGGTATGTGGTCTCGTCCGGCAGTCGCCAGTCGAGAGTCATGAGCCGAAGGTGCCTCGAACGAAGCTCGCAGACTGCTCTGCAAATCGGCCCAGCAGATCACGGCTATTGGTCAGTAGTCGTACCGCGTCGTCCGGGAACTGAACCACCAGATAGAACACGAACGCAACCGTTGAGTAAGTGATGATTTTGCGCACGGTCGGGATCTCCTTGTGCACCCGCCCGCTACAAGCAGTGCCAGCGGTGTGCAGCATACCGCTCATCTGACCGAGGGCGAAGCTTTTCTGGATACTGCTCAGCCATGCATGATGCTTTCTGCCATTAGGCGGCCCTCGGACATCGACGTACGATGCGGTAGACGTCTTATGGCGGACCGTAGCCGCCGTGCCGAAGTCACAACCAGCTTTCCGTGGTCGGTCTCAACTATTCGGGTTCGACCACGCATTTCGCTCACACACAGGATCGCGTCGACAAAATTCTCGCTGCGGAGTGATCTTCGCAGCGCGGCCGCGTTCCCGACCGCCTGGCGAACAGGTCGGCCAGGTAGCCAGCTCCGTCCAACTCGCACGCTTCCATCTGAATGCACCCGCACACGTCCTGATCCGTGTTTGATCTCGATCGCCGCGATCCACGGTCCGAGAACCACCAGATCGATGTCTCCCCCTCGCCCGGTTGGTCGGTGTCCCCAGATGATGCCTCCTGCCCGCAGTCGATGGATGTGAGAGCCAACCAAACGTTCTGCTGCGGCGCCTGCTGCGGCCTGGGCGCCTCGTCGTCGCATCCAGCCCGCACTCGCCGCCCCCGCGACGAACACGGCCAGACCGGGCTGAGCGAACCCGGCGGAAGCCATTGCAATGGCCATGGCCACCGATAATACGAGGGTCACCCTGCCCAGGAGGACACGGCCCATCGCCAAACGTCTCGCGTAACGCCCAGGGCGGCCGCGGCTGTAGCGGCCTTTGACGATGGTTCCGGCAGAACGCCGAGGAGAAGACCAGTTCTTGGGCATGACTGCAACGCTAGATAGTTGGTGTGACAGAATCTCGAGGCATCTGGCGGGTCCTGTCGTCTGCCTTCTGGTCTGGGTCAGCCTCGCAGACTTGCAGTGATCACTTTGGTCAGCTTGGTGAGTGAAGGTGAGGCCTCGAAGTACGTCAAGCGCTCTAGTACCTCGTTGGCCGTCCGGTGGTCTGGAAACCAGGTCGGCTTTGGGGTGACCCTCCATGGCCCGCGGACGATCGTTTTTTGGACACCAGAGAGTAGGTAGGTGTTGTGAACCACGCCTGTTCCCGATTGTATGTCGGTCCGATCGTGGCCCGGATGAGCTCCCCAGGGTGACGATCCGATGACGAATCCGAAGCCGGTCCAGTGGTTGATTGCGATCGTGCCGTATGCCAGCTTCTCCAATGCACGTTCCATGGCCGCCGAAACGCCTGGGTCGGCCAAAGACTTGGGGTGAACGATGAGGCTGACACCCAGTGAACCCCAAACCGTCGTGTTGCAGAACTCGACTGCCGCGTCGAGAAACTCGGCAGGATCAGACTCAGGCAGCCCCACTTCTGCCATGAGTGAGGTAAACGATTCGGTTGTGAAACAGATATCGTCCCCAACCGAGGAGTCAAGGCCAGATATGAGCGTCCACGGCAGGCTTCCTGACGGCGCATCTCCGATCATTCGAGCAGTCTCATGTTCTCGTACGAAGGTACTCAGCCGCTCTGCGGCGCCTGGGTAGTAGGCCTGGCGGGGAGGGATGGTTTCGAGGACCGCAGCCAGCTCATCGAGCAGGCGGCCACGCTGCTGCCAGCCTTCGCTCTGGACGAGGACTCGGGTGGCGATGCAGTTGAAGCCGGCGTTGTGGGTTAGCATCACGGCCAGGTTCTTGGCCTGGTAGGCCAGATCCTTGTCAGACCATGGTCCTGGAACCACTATGACCGGAGTCACGTTGCCGAGTTCCGCGCTGATGGATTTGTCAGTTGCGGGAGTGTCGGCCTTTTTGGCTGACACTCCTCTTTCCCCGGTGCCGAACACGATCGCATCATGGGTCTTGTCCGAACCGGTCATGTGGATGTGCGAGACGTCCGGGTGCTCCGTCAGATAATTGCCGGCCGGAACACCTCCGTAGACGATTCTGAGAAGGTCTGCCCGGATCAGCGGAGCGAAGCCTCGTTCGAAGATCGGCCCGAGGTACTCGTTGACCGGGTTCATCTTCAGAACCACGGTGCGAAGGTTGGCGAACAACTCGTAGAGCATGTCGGTTGGAGCAATGGAGGAGATGTTGCCCGCTCCCAGCACCACACTGACCGCTGGCTCAGGTGCCTCGCCCCGATAGGCCCACGCCTGGCGCTCGATCACATCGGTGACGGTGAGGCCCGGCTCCATCCACACCTCGGCCGAAAAGCCGGTGAACAGCGCTCGATCCCAATTGTCTGTCGGGAACACCGGCACGCTGACCTGGCCCGATGTTGTTCTCCTCAGGTTGCCAGGAAGCTTGGGCAGGCCTCCCGCCGCAATATCCCGCAACGATCGTTCCAGCAGGCGAAGGTTTCGAAGGGTTACCCAAGGCCCCGACTGCCATTCTTCGCCCTCCGTAGGAGTGCCGAGGGTGATGCCCTTGGCCGTGCAAGCAGCCTCTACCCATTCTCGGGCGACGCTCGCCACGGCCGCTCGACATTCGGCTAGGAGGGCGACACGTTCGTCCGTGCTGGTGGTCACCCACCCGGCAGCAGCTCGAGCCACCGTGATGACATGTTTGTCGATGACCTCCGCAGTCGATTCGGGCTGTCGGTTGGTTGCTGCCTCGGGAATTTCGATCGAGCCGCTGTTTGCCATGGCGGGCACGTTAGCCCCAGGTACCCGGTTGGTTGGATGGAGAAAGTAACCTCGCGTCGTGACCGTCACCGTTCCCAAGCTCCGCCGGGCTCTCAAGCGATCGTCGCCTTCACTATCGATCGAGCGCGGGATCTGGGAGTCAGGCGCCACGGTTGTAGTCGGGGTCGACGAGGTGGGCCGCGGGTCATGGGCTGGGCCGATCAGCGTCGGGGCGGTGGTGGTGCCCAAAGACCGCCGCATCTACAAGTTACGGGACTCGAAGATGCTCACCGAACCCGAACGTGAGGCTATATTCGATCGGGTGGCCGATTGGGCGGAGGCGTGGGCGGTAGGCCACGCCAGCCACCTGGAGTGCGACGAGCTGGGAATGTCGTTGGCCCAGAAGTTGGCCGCCCGCCGAGCCATTGATGGCCTGGGTGTCGAACCAGATCACGTACTGGTTGATGGAAACTGGAACTTCGTTGGGGCCAGGACTGTTACCAAGATCATCAGGGGCGACTCGAAGAGTGTGTCGATCTCCGCCGCCTCCATCCTCGCCAAGGTGACCCGCGACCGGATCATGCGGGCCGAGGCCGAGCACTACCCGTACTTCAATTTCGATGACAACAAGGGCTACCCATGCCCCAAACACAAGGCGGCCCTCCAGGCCTGGGGCCCCTCGGCCATCCATAGGCGAAGCTGGGTGTTCATGGACCACCTCCCCTGGACTGGCGTGCCCCGCTACCACCGCCCAGAACCGCAAGGCACGTTGCTCTAATGGCGCGGGTGAGCAGCGCTGCCATCACCCCCTAGAAGGTCCAGGTTGGTGGGTGCATAATGGGCGTATGCCGAAGGTGCAGGTGTATCTGCCCAAGGATTTCCACGCAGCAGTCAAGGAGCTTGACCTGCCGGCGTCGCGCCTTCTCCAGGATGCTGTTCGTACCGAGGTGGAAAGGCGGGCCCTGGTCGCCGATGCGTGGGCGTATGTCGAAGAGGTGGAGTCCACGCACGGAGCGCCTTGCGATGCAGAGATTACCGAAGCACGCGAGTGGGCCAGCCGGATCCTGAAGGACCGTAGTTCTGGCCACCAGGTAGCAGGTTGACCACGATCGTTCTCGATAGTGGTGGCGTTACTGCTCTCGCTGATCGGAGACAGATCGCCAAGATCCGTGCCCCGAACGATCTCACCGCCCTCGCCCAAGACGCTCCAACAGTGACCATTCAACGAGTCTGAGACACGGTAGACTCACTCCAGGGGCCGATTCGCAGACCGCTAGGACGCTGTTGATTTATTCGCTGGTTTCGGGTGCTCGCGTTGGTGGTCGTGTTGTGTGAGACTGCGCGTCATGCAGGGTATGAACAGTCCGAATCGTGTGTTGTTGGACGCTGAGGCGTTGTGT